>SLHB01000067.1 GCA_007136375.1 Candidatus Hydrogenedentota bacterium | reverse complement strand
CTCCTTTCGTAAAGGTGAAGCGGGCCGGCGCGTGGACCGGTACGCGGACACGCTTGGCGCGCGAAGCATCGCATGGACGGCGCCGGGATGTCCCCCGAGAGGCAAAGTAACAAACAGCGAGGCAGTATCTCCCGCGCGCCCGCTCCCGGTCAACTTGAACCAGCGCGAAAACAGGCGGCGAATCCCAAGAAACCCCGTGGAAGGGCGATGAATCGCGGCGTATTTGGGGAAAAGCCAGAGTTTGCGGAACAGGAAGCGCGCCGAGAAGCCGGAATTGGCGCAAATGCAGGGCCATGTGTAGAATCGACTTGAACGCTCCAGTTCACGGGTCCCCACACGAGTTCGCGGCGATTCACACTCAGATTCGGCGCGGCAACCCCGAGAGGAACCATGATTCGCCTGATCGAGGCCCTCAACTACCGTTGTCTGCGATACGTTCGACAACCGCTTGGTCCCTTTCACGTGTTGGTCGGCCCCAACGCCAGCGGAAAGACTACGTTCTTGGACGCGCCAGCATTCCTGGGCGATCTCCTTGAGCACGGCCTCGACGAGGCGATTACGTCTCGGGCTTCCGCGATCCAAGATCTGTTCTTTCGCGGGCAGGGAGATCGCTTTGAGCTGGCGGTTGTCATGGAGATCCCCGAAACCATCGCCGCACATCTGCCAAGCGATCAAGCCTACCGGTTCATACGCTATGAGGTGGCCATCGGCTTCAAGCGATCCGAACAGGAGTATCAGATATTTGACGAGCAAGTAATCCTGCAACAAACCTGCGGCGAAAACCTCGGCAACGGACAGCGCACTCTATTTCCCGATCCCCTCGATCCTCCTTCAACGATCACCCACGGCGGCCGCAGGGTCGGCGCGGGGAAGAAACGCGTTGTCCGGAAGGTGTACGACGGCAACGACAATTTCTATTCGGAGGTTGGTCGACAGAAGGGGAAAGGCGGTTGGGCGCCGTCCATCCGGCTCGGCCCCAGGAAATCGGCCCTGGCCAACGTTCCCGAAGACGAGCGCACGTTTCCCGCGTCAACGTGGCTCCGGGAGATGCTGATTGCCGGAACCCAGCAGCTCATGCTCAACAGCTTGGCCTTGCGGCGGAGCAGCAGGCCGGGGCAAGGCCGGCTGTTCAAACCGGATGGCGGCAACTTGCCGTGGGTTATTCACAACCTGCGGAACGAAGACATGGATAAGTTCCGGCTATGGATCGAGCACCTGCGGACGGCGCTGCCAGATCTGGAGGACATAGACACGGTAGAGCGCGAGGAAACGCGAGACCGATGGCTGCGTTTACGCTATCGGGACGATCTCTTCGTGCCGTCATGGACCGCTTCCGACGGCACGTTGCGCATGCTTGCCTTGACATTGCCAGCCTATCTGCCGGAATTCGAAGGAATCTACCTCATTGAGGAACCCGAAAACGGCATTCATCCCATGGCCATGGAGACGGTTTTTCAGGCGCTCCGAGCGGTCTATGGGGCGCAGATGCTTCTGGCGACGCACTCTCCCGTCGTTCTGGGGTGCGCCGAGCTAGGCGACGTTCTCTGCTTCAAGAAGGACCAAAGTGGCGCAACGGATATCGTTGAAGGCGCCGCACATCCCGGTCTCGAGCGCTGGCAAGACAGCATGAGCCTTACCGATCTCTACGCCTCCGGAGTGTTGGGATGACGAAACGAGACTTGTTCGTTGCGGTTCCTGATCTCGATCTCGAGAACACCATCAAGACATTGCTCTGTGAGCGACAGGAAGCCCTTGGGATACGCCTTACATTTGATCCCGGCTTCCCCGGCCAAGGGGACCTGCTTCGCTACAACCGGCGCGACAGCGGATGCTACCGCAACGCCCCGGAGGTCCTTCGCGGCGCGCGAACCACGCACAACCGGGTGTTGCTCCTTTTTGATCGTCATGGCTCCGGCGCCGAGGCCGCCAAGGGCCGCGCAGAGATCGAAGGCGAGGTGGAAAGGCGGCTGTATGAGAGCGGATGGGCGCCTGACTGCGCGTGCGTGGTGGTTCTTGAGCCAGAGCTCGAAGCCTGGGTGTGGGCGAAGTCGTCCCATGTGGCGGAGGCCCTTGGGTGGGGGAGTGGCTATGAGCAACTGCGCTCGTATCTTGAGAGTGAAGAGTTGTGGCGTCAAGGCGAGGACAAGCCACACGATCCGAAAGGGGCAATGGAAGCCGCAAGGCGAAAAAAGCGTTCTGGCGGAGGTTCCGCCACCGTGTTCGCCGGCTTGGCCCGCCGCGTAAGCATGGCGCGCTGCGCCGATCCCGCCTTCAAGAAGCTTCGATCCACACTTCAACGGTGGTTTCCAGCAAGAGGCGGCCGCGACGAACGGGACCGGAGCGCCTGAGATGGATGACGCTACTCCACGGGCCGCATTCGGATCCCGTGGTAGTAGAGCTCCCGGCCGCGGATGTGGATAACGTCCCGAGAGGCGTGGCCGGTGAACAGGTCGGCGGTAAGGTGGATACGGTCGTAGTCGACTTCGTAGGTCCCCTGGTGGGAGAGCAGCATGTCCCGGAGTATCCCGCCATGGTCCGAGCCGTCTTCCTCGCTGTTACGAAGGATCTCAAGCTCCATCCGCCCGCCGGGCAGGAATCGGTACTCGAGCGTCATCTCCGCGCGCAAGGCTTCATCGGGATGGGCGTCAAAGCCGGCCCTCCAGGCTGTGCCCGCGAGCCTTTGGGCGTCCCATTCCGGGGGCGCGGCCGACGCGTCCGGCATGGGCGCCGCTGTTTGAGCAGCTGGTTCGCCGCCTGACGCCGGATCCCCCGCGCCGTTCTCCTCCTCACCGCCCACCAGCGCGAGCAAGGGCAGCCCAACCAACACCACGACGGCAATCGCGGCCGCGCCCACGAAGGCTTTGTCCATGACGCATCCCTCCTCCCTCGCGCGCGAATGCCGCCGTCTCCCCCGCGCGCGCCGGTCTACGAAATATCGTCCCAGGGGTATTCGTACACGGTGTCGCCGCTGATGACGAGGATGACGTCGCGGCCACTGCTGGCGTGCCGGCTCACGGCCAGGACGCGGCTGCCTTCGGGCGCGACATGCGCTTCCTGAAACTGGCGGGCGGCCTGGGGGCTGCTGAATACCTCGACGTTGATGTTGTCGTATTCGGCGTATTGGGAGCGGAACCAGGCGCCGAGGTCCACAAGCTCGTCGTTGGAGTACTCCTCGGGAAGGGCCGCGATAATGGCCTTGAGCGACGCCACTTGCTCGCCGAGCTGGCCGGCCTCCTCGGGCGATCGGCCCCACTCTCCGACCACGGCGAACTGAAGCCCCATATCCGTCTGGACCATTTCCAACTCTTCCGCGGGTCCGGCGGCCTGGGCCGCTTCCGCCGGGCTTCCCGTGCCCGGGGCGTCCGCGGCGTCTGGCGGGGCTTGCCCCGCGCCGGCTGGACCGCCGGCTCCACCTTCGGCGGCGAGGCGTCCGTATTCTTGATAGGCCTCGTACAAGTCGCCGGGGATGGGCTCGCCCGTGCGCTCCAGATGATCCCAGATGACTTCTTCGAGCATGTCGCGGCTGGGGCGGGGGACATTAGGTCCTGGATCGCGGCTGGGCTCTTGGGCGGGTAGACGGGCGTGGAGTTGTTGCACTTCCTGACGAAGCCGTTGATTCTCGGCGTGAACGCCTTCGAAAAAAGCGTCCATGAAGTACTCTAGGGCGTCGTGCACTTGCGTCAGGCCCGTCCGCAGTTCCCCCATTTCCTCCGCCAGCGCGTCAATTCGCGGATCCATGTCCGGCAACGCTTCCTCCGCCTCCGGGCCGTCACTGGCGCCGTTTCCATCGGAGGCCTCCATCGATGCGTACTCCTCATCCGCGTGGGCGGGCTCGACAGCGGGCATGAAGGCTTCAGCGGGAAGATCGTTCGCGTCAAGGGTCCGCTTCAGAAGATCCAAGGGATCACGGGGCGAAGCCTGGGAGGTGGCCGACTCTTGGAAGAGGCGCGGCAGCCAGGGCTGCATGATCCCATGGGCGCTGGCGTAACTCACGCTTCGCAATAGGCTTTCGGCCGAGGTCAGGGGCGCCGCGCCGTCTACCTTTTCCAACGGCGCCGTCTCCGCCTCGGCGGAATCGTCTACCCGCGCCTCGGGCTCGCTGGATTCGCCGCCTTCCCCTTCGGCATCGGCGGAAGATTGCTGACCGGCGGACGCGCCGTTCGGCTCAGCGGCCTCATCGGTGCTGGGCGCCGCTTCGGCCCTTGTTTCCGGTCCGGAGACGGGTTGGGCGCCGATGCCGGTCAGAAACCGGTCCGCGGCCCCCTCTTCATAGGCGCTGATAAGGCCGCATCCCGTCAACGTCAGCAGCAACAAGGGCGCGGCGAGCCGCATCCACGGCCCGCGCGGGACAGGGCGGGAGGTCCGTGGGAAACGGCGTGACGGGGATAGGTTGGTCATGGGCATGGGTATACTAAGCGCCGGTCTCCGGAGTGCGGGCGGTGCGCAAGGTTTCGGTCTCTATGGAACGCAACCTGCCCGCGCGCCGTTGACAGAAGCCGGAGGGAGGGCGCGGTCAATCCGCGATGCCGGAGGCCGCAAGCGCCTCCTTCTGGGCAAGGTATTCGTCCAAAATGGCCTCCAACGCGCCCGGATCGATGCCACACCGCTCGAGATGGGGCTCGTATCCCGTGAAAAGCCCCTCGTTAAGGTTGTTTCCGGCGCTGTCGGCCTTGGCGATGTGATTGGCCAGGCACACGATGGACGCCGCCTCCTGGTCCGTTGGAGCTTGGTCCGGCCTATGGTGAAACCGAATCACGTGGGCGATCGTGGCGGGCAACTCCCAGTGTTCGGCCAACTCGTAACCCGCTTCCGTGTGGGTGAACCCCACGACCTTCTCCTCGGCCTCCAGGAGGTCCTCCCCTTCCAGACCCGCGCCCACCCGGGCGTAGCGGTCCGGAGCCACCTCCGACAGGGCGATCCGGCCGATGTCGTGGATGAGGCCGGCGGCGAAAAGGCCCGTCGTTTGGGGGCAATTCGCCGCGCGACGCGCCAACACCAACGTGGCCGTGGCGCACCACAGGGACGCGCGCCAGAAGGCCTTGTAATCGAAATTCTTGGAGGTGTCGAAGAGATCGATCACCGATGCGCCAACGGCGATGGCGTAGGTCTCCCGCAAGCCCAACAACGACACGGCCATCCCGATGTCCGAAACCTTGCGGGGGAATCCGTACGAAGCGCTGTTCGCCACGCTGAGCACCTTCGCCGTCAAGGGGGGATCCTGCGCGATGACGCGGGCCACCTCCTTCAAGGAGGAGTCGGGCTCCTCCATGGCCGCCTTGACCCGCCGGACCGTGGCCGGCAACGTCGGCAAGTGTTGGATCTGCCGGACCAGATGGGCCACGGTGCTCAGCCGGATGGAGCCCGCCAAGTCCTCAAGCCCCCCCGATGGCGAGGCCGTGCTCGGGGCCTCGTCGTACCCTTCCTCGTCGACCGTGTCCCGGTAATAGCGCTGGATGGCGGAGCGGATGTCGGCGGGCGCGCAGAGAATGGGCTTGACGCGCAGGCCCGTGTCCTCCTCTAGTTTCCGGATTGTGGCGCCGTCCAAGGGACAGACCATGCCCAAGGTAAGGAGATTGCCCAGGCGGTCAATGGGGAAGACCTCGTGGGTGATGGCGAATTCCCGGGGCACAAGACCCACGATCTCTTGGGGCACTTCATAGTGGTCCAGATGAATGCTGGCCATGCCCGGCTGGTGGGCGAGAAAGCGGATAAAGGCGGAGGCTTCCAGATAGCCCAGGGAGATGAGGACCTCGACGATCTTTCCGCCCCTCCGGCTTTGTTGACGGAGCGCTTCGTCGAGCTGCGCCTCTGTCACAAGGCCCGCTTCAACAAGCATCTGTCCGATGCGTTTCGGCGTCTGGCCACGGCCTTGGCGCCCCGCGCCCAAAGGATCTGCGTTTGGTCCCGTGTACTCGTTTGTCATTCGGTGTGCCGTGGTCTCTGGCTTGTTGAGGAGCTCCGCCGCGCCCGTTCAAGGACGGCGTCCCGAGCGCTCCGGGCGGCCGGGGCTGGGCCTGGAAGCCGTAGTGTATGGGCGCGCTCCACAGGCTGTCAAGGCGGCGCGAACGCTTCGGGTTACAGAGATTCCAGCGCCTCCTCGGCCGCCGCGCCCGCATCGCCGGAAGGAGGCTCCGCCGCGAGGGCTTCCAACGCCTGCCGGGCCTGTTCCGCGTCCGGATGTTGCAGCCACAGCGTGGCAAGGGCCTTCGCGGCCGCTTCAGCCACGCCCTCCGCCTCCAAGAGCGCCTCGACCGCCTCCAGCGACGCCGGATCCCCCAACTCCGCAAGGGCCTCCAGGGCCTCCAACCGGCGCGACACGGGGCCCGGCGCGGCCGCCACGGCCTCGTAAAGGCTCCGCGCCTCCTCCGCGTCCGCCTCAACGGCCAAGGCCAGGCACGCGTCCATCGCGCTCGCCCGCGCAAAGGACGATCCCTCGCGCAGGGCCTCCAAGGCGGTCTCCACACTGGGCGGCTCGCCCAGTAGCTGGGCGGCCGTGAGCCGCACCTCGGCGGACTCGGAGTCCCGGGCCCGGGCGAGAAGCTCCTCCAATTCGCTGGCGTCGCGGGCGGCGAGGATCCGTAGAATGGCCCCCTGGGAAGCCGGCGTCACCACTTCGTAGGCCGAGGCCAACCGCTCGTCGGTCTCTTCGAGCCCCGTTTCCGACAGCGCCTGGATGACGATGGCGGACACGCCGGGCGTAATGAGATGGGCTAGGCCCAACGACAGCACCTGCTCCGAAGCGATCTGCCCAAGACCAACGAGACTGGCGGCCAACTGATGCGGCGCGGGCGCCATGTGATGCACCATCGTGTAAAAGTATTGCGCGCGCTCCACGTTGCCGCGCTCCGCCTCCACGGCGGCGACGCGCAGCACCGCGTTGATGACCTCCCGGCGTGATCCCGACGCCTGGGTCCGTTCACGGGGCGGGGGCGCGCCCAAGCGGGCAAGAGCGCCGATCGCGGCCATCGCCGTGGCCGGATCGTTGTCGGCCGCCAGGCCGCGCAGCGTCTCCTCCGTGTGGTCGGCGGCAATCTGCGCCAACGCGTGCACGATGACGCGCCGGATTCGGGGTTCATCCGCCTCTTCGGCGGCGGACGCCAGGGCCCGGGCCGCCGCACGGGAGAGGTTCCGGATCAGGGCGTAGCAAGCGGCGTCCACCAAGGCTGGGTCAAGAAGAAGGGGCGCGATGGCGGCCGCCTCCCGTTGACCGCCGCAAAGGGACAGAAAGTGAAGGATCTCCCGTTGCCGCTGGGTGGAGGGGGCGTCCTCGAGGGCTTCCGCAAGGGCTTGCGCCACGGCCTGGCGCTCCTCATCCGCTCCGGGCCGTCCCGCGCGCATGACGATCCGCTCCAGGGCTTCGTGGGCGGCCCGGCGGATGAAGGGATCCTCGTGGTCCAGGCCCTCCACAAGATAGGAGACGGCTTCCGCCCCGAGATCGCCGGCCTCCGCCGCGGCGGCGATGCGGTGCTCCGCGTCCGGTCCCACAACGGCCGCCACGCGCTCCTCCACGGACGTAGCGGCCCCGGCCAGGGGCGTTAGGGCCAAGAAGAGCCCCACGGCCACGGCCAACCCAAGGCGCCGGGCGAGCCAACGTTGGCGCGGGATGGATCTGCTACACATGCCAGGGGCCGCGGCCGGGCATGTTCAGCAGCCGGTTCGCCTGCTCGTCTCCCACCACTTGCTGGGTTTCGGGGTCGAACTCCAAGGGCCGGCCGAGCAGATAGGCCCAGTTCGCCAGATTGCAGATGGTGGCCACGTTGTGGCCCGCCTCAACGTCCATGATCGGCTGTTCCCGGGTCTTGATGCAGTCGAACCAGTTCTGGTGGTGGCCCGGGCTCTCGAACACTTCGACGCCGTCCGCCGGAGGCTCGTAGGCCTCCACTTCCTCGCTTGTCGTTCCGCCGCCGCCGTCGCCGCCCGTCACCAGCAGGGAATCGCGCTCCCCGTGGTATACGGCGCCGAACCCTTCGCGCTCGCCGGGCTGCGTCCAAGTGACGGTCAGATCCGGGTTCTCGAACTCCCAAGCGACCTCCATCGCCGTCGGACAGTTGTACAAGCCCGTTTCCGGAGGCGTTCCCGTCGCCGTCACGCGCACGGGCAGATCGCCGTCCCGGTCCAAGAACCACATCACCAGGCTGAGGACGTGGGCGCCGCGATCGCGCACGTTGCCGCCGCCGTACTCCATGAACCAGCGGAAGGTGAAGGGGCAGCGCGCCGGGTTGTAGGGAACCCACCGGGCCGGGCCGAGCCACATGTCCCAGTCCAGATGATCCGGCGGCTCCTCGTCCGGCGGGCTTTCTCCGGTCCGGTTCTCGTAATGGTAGCAGTCCACCCGGTCCACCGCGCCCAATTCGCCGTTACGGATGTACGTGCAGATCTTGTGGAAGATGGGCATGGAGCGGCCCTGGGAGCCCACTTGCAGGATCCGGCCGTAGCGCTTCACGGCGTCGATGACCGCCTTGCCTTCCGCAACGGTGTTGCACAAGGGCTTCTCCACGTACACGTCCTTCCCCGCCTCCAGGGCGTGCACCGTCTGCACGGCGTGCCAATGGTCCGGCGTGGCGATGACGACCGCGTCGATGTCGCTCCGGTCGAGGATGCGGCGGTAGTCGCCGTAGAGGTCCACGGGCGTGTCCACCCATGAGGCCGCGCCCTCCAAGTGCTGCCGGTCCACGTCGCACAGGGCCGCCACCGGCTGCAGCGTCATCATGTGCTGCATCAGCCCCCGGCCCATGCCGCCGACGCCGATGAAGCCCAGCGTTATCCGGTCGTTGGCGCCCGGGTTGCCCCCCTGGCCCAAAACGCCTTGGGGAAGAATGAGCGGCGCCGCCGCGGCCGCCGATGTGGCGAAAAACTGCCGCCGTGTCAATTTAGCCATGAG
>SLHB01000119.1 GCA_007136375.1 Candidatus Hydrogenedentota bacterium | reverse complement strand
TGCGAAAGACGATGACGCCGCGCGCGTTGTTCCCGCTTCCTCCGCCGCCGAGGCGGTTCACGCCTTCTGGTTTGCGTGGGCCGCCTTTCATCCCGAAACCAATGCATGCGGGGGTGGTGGACATAACTCCGTCCGCTAACCGAATACAACAGAATGTCTGACGTTCGGGGCCGCGGCGCTTGCCGCGGGGACACTGGAAAAGGAGCCAAACCATGGCGACAACACACAACGAAGCATCACGCGGGGCCCGCGGCGAAAGGCCTCTGGTCCGTTGGCGGGCCGTTCTGATCGCGATTGCCCTGGCCTTTCCCTTGGCCTATGGGCTCAGCGTCATCATTCCCGACGGGCGGACGTACACAGTGCCCGCGCTCATGCCCGGGGGCGGCGCCGGTTTCGCCGGCGCGCCCGCCGATCCGTCTTTTGACGGCGATGGTCCGATCAATATGACGGGGGAAGGGGTGGCTATCAAGGGTTACGACACCGTGGCGTATTTCACCGAGAACAGGGCGGTGGAGGGATCTCCCGAGCATACGGCGGAGTATAAGGGCGCCACATTCTGGTTCGCCTCGGAGGAAAACCGGGACCGGTTCGCGGAGAGCCCCGAGAATTACGCACCCGCCTATGGCGGTTTCTGCGCCCTCGGCGTGGCGAACGGGTACAAGGATGACATGCACCCCGAGGCGTTTGATGTTATCGAGGGCCGCTTGTATTTCAACTTGACGCCCGGCATTCACCAGAGCTGGCTATGGAACAAGGAGCAGCACATCGCCCGGGGAGACGAGAATTGGCCGGATTTGCGCCATGCTCCGGGCTATGGTCCGAGGGACGGCCGGTAACGTTGAATCTTGGCTCATGATCGTAAAAGCGCGCCATGGGCGCAGAGAAAGGCAGAGGCTATGCGAGAACTCACGGAACAAACGAAGGCTTCCTCCCCAAACGGCAATGGCGCCGGCGGCCTGGAGTCCGCCGTTATCGCGCGCTACCGGGACGGCGCGGCGGAGGTGGAGCCCGCCCTGTGTTGTCCCGCCGCCGGGTACGATTCCCGCTATCTCGACGCTATCCCCCAGGAGGTCCTCGAAAAGGATTACGGCTGCGGCGATCCGTCCCGGTATGTGGAAGAGGGCGAGACGGTGCTGGACTTGGGTTCCGGCGGCGGCAAGATCTGCTACATCCTTGCCCAAAAGACGGGCCCGGCGGGCCGCGTCATCGGTCTGGATTTCAACGACGCCATGCTGGACCTCGCCCGGAAATACGAGAGGGACGTAGCGGAGCGTCTTGGGTATCGGAACTTTGCCTTCCATAAGGCGCGGATACAAGACATGGCGCTTGATTTGGACGCCGCCGGCGCGTGGTTGCGGGAGAATCCCATCCACGACCTAGAGGGGATGGTTCGCTACACCGAGTACTGCGACTGGCTGCGCCGGGAGCGGCCCCTCGTGGAATCCAGCAGCGTGGACGTCATTGTGTCGAATTGCGTGCTGAATCTCGTCGAAACCGGCGAGAAGGAGCACTTGTTCGCCGAGATGTTCCGCGTGCTGAGGCGTGGAGGGCGCGCGGTCATCAGCGACATTGTGTGCGATGAGGATCCTCCGCCAGAGATTCTCCACGATCCCCACCTTTGGAGCGGCTGTATCGCCGGCGCCTTCCGTGAAGACGATTTCCTCAGGCGATTCGAGAACGCTGGATTCCACGGCGTCGAGATCCTGTCCCGGTCGGAACAGCCCTGGCAGACCATCGAAGGGATCGAGTTCCGGTCCATGACGGTGCAGGCATTCACGGGCAAGCAAGGCCCCTGTTTCGACCGCAATCAAGCCGTTGTATACAAGGGCCCTTGGAAGCAGGTTCGCGACGACGACGGCCATGTCTATCATCGCGGGCAGCGCATGGCCGTATGCGAAAAGACCTATGAGATTCTGACCGATCCCGAAGGGCCTTACGCTGGCCACATGATCGGCGTTGAGCCCTTGGAGGCGGTTTCGCTGGAAGACGCACAACCCTTCGATTGCGCCGCCGGCGCCCTGCGCCATCCCCGCGAGACCAAAGGCCAGGATTACCGTGCGACGGAGACGAACGCCAATTCCGACTGCAGCGACGGGGCTTGTTGCTGAACACTAGGGCTTCACGCCAGGGGGTGTTTGATGGAATGGATCGTGTTGACCGGCGCATGCCTATGGCTCGCGTGGAGCAACGGCGCGAACGACAACTTCATCGGCGTCGCGACGCTCTACGGTAGCCGGACGTGCGGCTATCGGGCGGCCTTGATCTGGGCGACCACGGCCACCGTCGCGGGCAGCATGGTCTCGGTGCTTTTCGCCAGCCTCCTGGTGGAGCGGTTTAGCGGCGCGGGCCTGCTGGGCGAGAGCGCGGCGAGTCCGCCGCTTCTTATCGCGGTGGCGGGCGCGGCCGCGATGACAAAGATGCTGGCCACGCGTTTGGGAATGCCGACGTCGACGACCCACGCATTACTTGGCGGACTGCTCGGCGCGGGTTTCGCCATGAATCCCGGCGGCGTCAATTGGGCGGAACTCAACGGCGGATTCGTTCAGCCCCTTCTGTTAAGCCCGGTTCTCGCCGCCGGGGTCACCGCCGTGGCGTACCTTGGTTTGCATCGCTTGCGGCGGCAAACAGGCGTTGAGCGGGAAACCTGCCTTTGCGTGGGATGCGAGCAGCCCGCGCCGGTTGCTGTTCTCGCCGACGGCCGGTTGATGTTGAAGCAGGGCGGCGGCGCGGGACCCATGACGATAAGCGCGGGAACGGCGGCGGATTGCGTGGAGCGCTACCGGGGCGGCATGGCGGGCGTTAACGCTCAGTCCGCCGTCGACGGGGCGCATTATCTAAGCGGCGGCGCCGTGTGCTTTGCCCGCGCTGTGAGCGACACGCCGAAGATCGCCGCCTTGCTGCTGACCGCTGGCATGTTCGGCGCGGGGGCGGGGACCATCACGGTGCTGCTCCTGGTGACCGCCGCGGTGGCCCTAGGAGGCTGGTTCAACGCAAACCGCGTGGCGGACACCATGAGCAACCGGATTTCGGGGATGAATTGTGGCCAGGGCCTGACGGCGAACCTCATCACGGCGAGCCTTGTACTGGGGGCCAGCCGGTTCGGCCTGCCCGTTTCGACAACCCATGTGGCGTGCAGCGCCATTTTTGGTATTGGCCTTGTCAATGGAAAACGACACTGGGGAACCGTTGTCTCCATTGGATTGGCGTGGGTTTGCACTTTGCCCCTTGCCGTGATTCTAGGCGCGGCGTTGTACGGGGGCATGGCGCAGATTCGATGACCCGCCGAAGCGGGCCGGCCCGCGTAAGTTTTCGCCGCGTCAGGCGACGCATAGAACAGACCCAATCGACGCAAAGCGGTTTTCGAGATTATGGAAAGGAGTTCCCATGGCTGTTGTGAACAACCCGGCGGAGATCTCCGCAATCCGGCCTTGGTCTTTTGATGATTGTGTGGAGGACGCCTCGGGCGGTCCGCTTATGGGGCTTTCCCTGGAGACGGTCCAGGTGAACATCGGGCTCACGTGCAACCTTGCTTGCCGGCACTGTCACGTCGAGTCCTCGCCCAAGCGCAAAGAAGAAATGAGCTGGGAAACAATGGCGCAAGTCCTCGCGGCGGCGGAAAAGGCGGGCGCGCGCGCCCTCGACATTACGGGCGGCGCGCCGGAGATGCATCCGCATTTCCAGGCCTTTGTGGAGGCGGCCCTTGGCCAAGGGTTGCAGGTGATGGTCCGCACGAACCTCACGATCATGCTGCAGCCCGGTTATGAGTGGTGTGTCCCGTTTTTCGCCGAGCGTGGGGTCCATCTCGTGGCGTCGTTGCCGTGCTATCTGCCCAACAACGTCGACAAGCAACGGGGGCGGCATGTCTACCGGGACAGCGTCCAGGTCATTCAACAGCTTAATGCGGTGGGGTACGGCGTGGATCCGGACAAGCCCCTTGATTTGGTGTACAACCCTGGCGGTCCGTCTCTCCCGCCGGATCAGGCGAAACTGGAGGACGCGTACAAGGGCGTTCTTCACAGGGACTTCGGGATCCGGTTCAATAAGCTATACGCGATTACGAACCTCGCCATCGGGCGCTTCCTACAGGACCTAAAACGCGCGGGCAAGGCCGAAGCCTACCAGCAATTGCTACGGGACGCCTTCAACCCCGCCACGGTCGAGGGCCTCATGTGCCGCCACCAGTTGCACGTGGGCTGGGACGGCGCCCTATACGATTGCGATTTCAATTTTGCGTTGGGCCTGCCGGCGTCCGGGGGCGCCCACATCGCGGATTTTGACGCGGCCCGTTTTCGTGGCCGGCGCATCGCCACGGGAGAGCACTGCTTCGCTTGCGCCGCCGGTTGCGGCTCTTCCTGTGGCGGGGCTATTGCCTGAGCAAATCCGGCTTCGCGCATCTCCGGCCCGTGTAAGGAAGTTCAATCCTCATACGACTCAGAGACAGAAGCGCGGCGGCGGAACGGTTCGGCGCGGGACGCGCAACCAAATAGACGCGGACGCAAAGGAGCGATGTAGCAACATGACTTCACGGAGCGAATCGGCGCTGGCGAACGCCTCGCCGCCCGAACATCAGACCAATCGCCTTGAACACGGAGGCGCGGCGGCCTCGGCCAAGCTGGCTTCCTGGATCAAGTTCGGCGCCATCGGCGCAAGCATTCTGGCGCTTCTGACCATTGTCCAGGCCTTGCCGGTCAATGACGGGTTGCGGATCGCTATTAACTGGATTGAAGGGCTTGGTCCCTTGGCCCCCGCGGCGTTTGCGGGTTTGTATTTTCTCGCCACCATGTTGATGTTGCCGGCATGGCCCTTGTCGGTGGCGTCGGGCATGCTGTTCGGACTCTTCGGCGGGACCGCGGTCGTCCTCGCCGGCGCCGTCTCCGGCGCGGCTGGCGCGTTCGTGCTCACCCGGTATTTGGCCCGCGGCTACGTGGAGCGGAAGATTCGGCATTATCCCCGGTTCGCCGCCGTGGACCGCGCCGTGGGCGAGGGCGGCTGGAAGATTGTGGCGTTGCTGCGGCTTTCGCCGGCGCTTCCTTTCACGCTTCAAAACTACTTCTACGGGCTCACGGCGATCCGCTTTTGGCCGTGCGTTCTTGCGACGGCGGGGGCCATATTGCCCGGAACCTTCATGTACGTCTACTTCGGCTATGCGGGCCGCGCCAGCCTGGAAGCAGCCGCGGGCGGCGGAGCGGCGCCTGGCGGGCTCGGCCGCTATATTCTCCTGGCGGTGGGGCTCGCGGCCACGGTGGCCGTCACGGTGTACGTCACCCGGCTTGCGCGCAACGCCATCCAACAATACAGCGAATTGGCGCCGGTCGAGGAAACGCCCGCCGAATTCGCGCCTTCGGCGTCTGCGCCCGCCCGCCCGTGGCGCGGCGCGTCCGTCGCGGCGGCCACGGCTGTGCTGTTGGTCGCGCTCGCGGCCTGCGCGCAAATCCAGCCGGACTTCATCATGCGCTGGTTTCAGCCGCCCGCGGTCGCGATGGAGGAAACCTATGAGCGCGATCCAGACGGGGCGGCGTTCGACCATTCCGCCTTTGACGCCATTCTCCAAGAATACGTGAACGATTCCGGCGGCGTGGATTATGCCGGCTTGGCGGAGAATCCAGATGCGTTGCTCGCCTACAACGAATCCTTGGCGGACGCCCCCTTCGACGCGATGGGGCGCAACGAAAGACTGGCGCTCCTCATCAACGCCTACAACAGCTTCACCCTTCAGCTCGTGATCGAATGGCTTGACGAGGACGGAATCGACGGGATTCGCGACATTCCCCGCTCCGAGAGCTGGGACAAGCTCCGCTGGAACGTTGCGGGCATGACGCTGACGCTCAACGACATCGAACACGAGGAAATTCGGCCGAACTTCGTGGAGCCGGACATCCATTGGGCGCTGGTGTGCGCCGCCGTCGGGTGTCCGCCCTTGAGGCGGGAGGCCTACACGGGCGAACAGGTGGAAGCGCAGCTCCGCGAGCAGGCCGACATCGTTCACACCAACGGCACGCGCTGGTTCCAATACGATCCCGAAGCGAACACCCTGGGACTTACCCAGCTCTATAACTGGTATAGCGGCGATTACGAACAAGTGGCCGGAAGTGTGACCCAGTATGCGGCCCGGTACGCGCCGGAACTCGCGGAGGCCATCGAAGCTGGGGCCGAACCAAGCGTCCATTGGCTCCACTACGACTGGGCCTTGAACGATCAGGAGAACCTTCCGTGAGCGATATGGCGACCGCAATAGCGCCTGAATCCGCGCGAGACGACGGCGGTATTCCCGCCCTGCAACCCTTGGATCAACACAACCAGAAATGGCGTGGTTATACCCATCCCCCGGACTGGGAGAATCCCACGCCGTCCGGCCGCTACAACATGGTCGTTATCGGCGCGGGTCCCGCGGGCCTGGTGACGGCCGCCGCGGCCGCGGGGATGGGGGGCAAGGTCGCGCTCGTTGAGAAAGGCCTCATGGGCGGCGATTGCCTGAACGTGGGCTGCGTGCCGAGCAAGGCGCTTATCCGTTGCGCCCGCGCCGCCGCGGACGCCCGCAATGCGTCCGCCTTCGGTGTCCGTGTCAATGGCGGCGTTGAGGTGGATTTCCCGGCGGTGATGGCGCGCATGCGCCGGTTGCGCGCCAAACTCAGCGCCCATGACGCCGCGTCCCGGTTTGTCGATCTTGGCGTGGACGTCTACCTCGGCGAAGCCCGTTTCAGCGGGCCAAACACCGTGGCCGTGGACGGCCGGGATCTGAAATTCGCGCGCGCGCTCATCGCGACAGGCGCGCGCGCGGCGGCGCCGCCCATCCCGGGGTTGGAGGCCGTGGGCTATCTCACGAACGAGACGCTGTTTTCGTTGACCGAACTGCCGCGTCGCTTCGCGGTGGTGGGCGCGGGGCCCATCGGCTGTGAAATGGCCCAATCGTTCGCTCGTTTCGGCGCGGAGGTCACCCTTATCGAAGCAGAAAGCCGAATTCTTCCCCGGGACGATCCGGACGCCGCCGCCATCGTGGAGGACGCCCTAAAGCGCGACGGAGTGACGCTGATTTGCGGCGGCAAAGCGATGGAAACAGCGATGGAAGAAGGCGAGAAGGTTCTTCGCCTCGAATGTGAGAACAAGCGCCATGAAGTGCGCGTGGACGAAATCCTGATTGGCGTTGGCCGCGCTCCCAACGTGGAGGGATTGAATCTGGAAGGAGCGGACGTCGAGTACGACACGCGGAAAGGCGTATTCGTTGACGACCGCCTTCGCACCAGCAATAAGCGGGTCTATGCGGCGGGCGACGTGGCTTCCATGCACAAATTTACTCACGCCGCCGACGCCATGGCGCGGATCGTCTTGCAGAACGCCCTGTTTTTCGGACGCGGCAAAGTAAGCGCGCTTACCGTGCCAGCGTGCACCTATACAGATCCCGAGATTGCCAGCATCGGCATGGGCGAAGCCGAAGCGAAGGCGGCGGGAATCGCCATCGACACGATTACGGTGGAGATGCGCGAAGTGGACCGCGCCGTGCTGGATGGCGAGGACGAAGGTTTCTTGCGGGTCCACCTGAAGAAGGGGACGGACCGCATCGTTGGCGCCACCTTGGTGGCGGGCCACGCCGGCGACATGATAGCCGAAATCAGCGCCGTCATGGCGGCTGGCAAGGGGCTCGGCGCCATCGCCAAAGCGCTCCATCCCTATCCCACCCAAGCCGAGGTCATCAAGAAGGCGGCCGACGCCTACAACCGGACCCGTCTGACCCCGCGCGTAAAGAAGCTGTTTGCGGCGCTGCTCGCATGGCGGCGCTGATTGTTGTCGTTGAACGAAGAAGGAGAGTAACGATGTACAAACTTACACTACACGTGCTGGTGCTCGCGGGATTCGTGCTCGTTGCCGCGGGTTGCCCCAATGGGAGTCCGCCCCCCGACAGCGAGCCCGCGTCGGCGCCGGTCCAACCGATGGACGATCCGGGGTCCGAACCCATGGATGAGCCGGGCTCCGAGCCCATGGACGAGCCGGGGTCTGAACCGATGGATGAGCCGGGGTCCGAGCCCATGGACGAGCCGGGGTCTGAAGGCTCGGCGGCCTACTGAGGCCCGGCCCGTGGCCCAAGGACTTCCTAGAACGAGGCGCGTGAGGATTCACAATGGGCGGTAAGGTTGCCGCCGTCGAAGGCAAACAGGCGTGGGGATGGGGCCTTGCAGGCCTCATCCTCATCCTGCTTCATGGCGTTCTCCTGGGAATCTCGCACGAGTTCGTCTACGGCCGGCCCATCCTGGAGAGGCCCACGGGCCTTATGGTCGTGCTGCTTGTAGTTTGTGGCCTGATTTACCTTGGCGCTTTGTTTATCGTGAAGCCGCCCTCGCGCCCTAACTGGCGGTGGTGGGTGTGGATGGGGGCTGTCGGCCTGACCATGCGCCTGCTTATGTTTCCGTCTTCGCCCATGTTGGAAGACGACGCCTACCGCTATCTATGGGACGGAGCTTTGGTAGCCCATGGCCACAACCCGTACACACACACGCCGTCGGAAGCCCAGAGAGGGGAGGTCCCCGAAGGGATCGCCCAGCTCGCCACGGCCTCGGGGATTGTGGTCGACCGGGTGAATCATCCGGAATTGCGCACCATCTATCCGCCCGTCGCCCAGGCAGGGTTCGCCATTGCGCACTTGGCGGCGCCGTGGCGGTTCGAAGGCCTGCGTTTGGTCTGGCTGGCCTTCGACGCCGTCAGTCTGGCGCTTGTCGTCGCGCTCTTGGGCGCTCTTGGTCTTCCCAAGGCGATGGCCGCTGCGTACTGGTGGAATCCCTTGCTGGTGAAGGAGGCGTACAACTCCGGCCACATGGAACTTATCATTGTTCCCTTCGTGATTGGCGGGCTTCTGCTGGCCGTGCGCGGACGTTGGGCGCTGAGCGGCGGCG
>SLHB01000165.1 GCA_007136375.1 Candidatus Hydrogenedentota bacterium | reverse complement strand
CGAGGCCATCGGCGTGAACACCATGATTTTCAGCCAGAGCGGCGGCAACGTGGGCCTCGGCTTCGCCATTCCCATCGAACGGGCCCGGCGCGTGGCCGAGGAGATCATCGAGTTCGGCCGGCGGCGCAACCCCTGGGCGGGCTTCCAAGTCGAGGACGTCCGCCAGCTTGACCGCCGGTTCCTCCTCGAACGGGGCATCCGCGCCGAGGAAGGCTGCCTTGTCATCAGCGTCTTGCAATCCTCACCGGCCTATCACGCCGGACTGCGCACGGGCGACGTAATAAAAGAGATTAACGGACGCCCCGTCATCCACCCTTCCGACGTGGACTACGCCATTTGGAGCCTCTTCGAGGGCGATCAGGTCGCCCTCGAAGTCGATCGCCAGGGCCAACGCATCACCATCGAGTTCGAGATCCGCGAGCTACGCCAGGCCGCGTAGCCGCGGCGCTCCCTTGCGGCGCGCCCCCGGTTGGCATTCGCCCGCCGGGGGCGATATGCTGACCGTTGGTCCCAGGATCCGGCGGGTGTCCGGACCGGCGAATCAGTGAATATGCGGCTTCATGGCGCAAAAGGAGTGAATACGATGCGGAGCTGGGTGAGCAAGACGCTCATGTTCCTCGGCGGCGTGTTTGTGGTGTCGGCCTTGATCGCGCTCGTGGCGGGCGGGCTGTATTGGCACAAGAAAACCGCGCTGCCGGAGCGGATCATCCTGGAAGTGAACCTGGACCGGCAGTTCATCGAACACGCGCCGAACGATCCCGCCGCCCTTGCCCTCCTCGCTCAGAAACCGCGCCTGCGCGACACCGTCGAAGCCCTGGAGGCGGCGGCGGACGACGAGCGGGTCGTGGCCCTTATCGCCCGCTTGGGTTCGGCGCCCATGGGCCTTGGCGCCTTCCAGGAGTTGCGCGACGCTATCATCCGGTTCTCCGCGTCCGGCAAGCGCACGGTGGCTTTCGCCGAAACCTTCGGGGACATGGGACCGGCCAACGGCTCCTACTACTTGGCCGCCGCTTTCGACGAAATCTACCTTCAACCCACCGGTTTTCTCGGCCTGACCGGGCTGAATTACGAACAATACTTCGTCCGGGAAGCGCTCGACAGGATTGGCGTCGAAACCCGGTTCGAGCGGCGGGACGACTACAAGACCGCCGTGAACCCCTTCATCGAGACGGCGTACACGGAAGCCCACCGCGAAAGCCTAGAGCACATCATGGACGCCCAGTTCGGGCAGATCCTCCAGGGCGTCGCCGAAGGACGCGGCATGAGCGTGCTGGAGGCGCGCCGCCTTGTGAACCAAGGCCCGTTCCTGTGGGAGGAAGCGCTGGAGGCGGGCCTGGTCGATGGGCTGATGTATCGCGACGAGGTCCACGCCATGGTGAAAGAGGACGCGGGCCCGGGCGCGGAGTTGCTTTTTCTCAGCCGGTACCTGAGCCGGGCGGGCCGGCCCCATTCCACGGGAACCGGCGTGGCGCTCATCTATGGCGCGGGCCCCATCTACCGGGGGGCGTCGGGCTACGATCCCCTGCTCGGCCAGCAGCGGATGGGCGGGGCGACAGTGGCGGCGGCGTTCCGCGAGGCCATCGAGGATGACGCCATCGAGGCCATCGTGTTCCGCATCGATAGCCCCGGCGGCTGGATCGTTCCGTCGGCCGCGATCGCGCGGGAAGTGGAGCGGGCGCGGGAAGAGGGCAAGCCTGTCATCGCCACGTTGGGCTCGGTGGGCGCTTCCGGCGGCTACAGCATCGCCTTGCCCGCGGACGTGATCGTGGCGCAACCGGGCACGTTGACGGGGTCCATCGGCGTGTTCGGGGGCAAGGTCGTGACCCTCGAGTTCTGGGAGCGCCTCGGCGTCCGGTGGGACTGGCTGCGCACGAGCACGAACGCCAACGTGTTTAGCATGGTGCAAGACTTTAGCCCGGCCCAGGAACGGCGCTTCGCCAGTATGATCGACACGATGCACGAGGACTTCCTGGACCGCGTTGTTCGGAGCCGGGGCCTTTCCATGAGCGCGGCGCAGGCGGCCGCCCAAGGCCGCGTCTGGACGGGGCGAGACGCCCTCGACCTCGGCCTGGTGGACGCCCTTGGCGGATACCCGGAAGCATTGCGCCAGGTCCGGCTGGCCTTGGGCCTAGCGGAAGACGCGCCCCTCGATCTCCAAGTCATTCCCCGGCCCAAGCCGTTGGAGCGCCTCCTCGCGGAGCAATTCTTCAGCGAAGGCCCGGACAACAGCGAACCCCAGGCGGCGGGCCAGACTCACGCCGAACTGCTGCGGGCGCTGCGGCCGTGGCTCCAGGGCGCGCACGACGCGGGCTTGATGGGCGAGGGGGCGGGAGGCCAGGCGATGACGCCTATCCCGGCGCCCCTGTGGTAGAAACGGTTGGCGCGGACCGTCAGTACAGTTCCCGCAACGTTTCCGCGCGCGCCCAGAAGGCTTCGGGCTCCGCAGCGCCTTGGCCCTGTTGCATGGCCTCGTGGGCGGCCTGTTGGTCCCGCACCGCGCCATCCGGCTCGAAGTGGAGCAAGAGCTCCACGGCCTGACGTTGCGCCTCCGAGGGCGGGGTGGACGCCGGCGCTTCCGGGGGCGCGATCCAGTCCCCGAGATGGGCGATCAGGGCCGCGTTGAGATCGTTATCCTCATGGACTTCGCCCTCCGGCCCCCAGACGGGCGCGACAAAGAGCAGCCGGGCGGCGTAGACCAAATCGGGCGCGCGGGCGTCCGCGGGCGTTCTATCGAAGACTTCCAAGAGAAAGCGGCGCAGCGCGCGCAGGGCGGGGGCCCGCTCCGCATCAATCCCCGTACCCCCTTGCCAGGGCTCCGGGCCGGGCGTGAGCCAATGGCTGGCGAGGAGCATGCACGCGCCCGCGGCCGCCCGCAACTGCCGGGGATCGCCGGCTTGGCGCAACGCCGCCAAGGCCTCCTCCAACGCTCCGGCGCGCAAGAGAAGATAGGCGGCTTGGCTCCACGCGTCTCCGCCGCCATCTTCGTCGAGGTAGATCGCCTCGGCGGCCTCCACCGTTTCCGGCTCGATGGGCGCATCCAGCGCGGCGATGGTGTGGAGCAGGCCCGCGCGTTGCTCTTGCAGAGGATCCGCCGGGTCCGCCAACCGTTCTTGGAGTTCATGGGACACGTCGGCGGCGGCGTCCCGGTTGGCGTCCTGCAAAGCCATGACGGCGGTGTGGCGGACGCCCTGGTGGCTGTCGTCCAACCCTTCCCGCAGTAGCGCGAGGCCTTCCTCGGTCTCCGCCGCCTTGACGACGCGCAGGGCGTTGTACACGCGGAACCGAATTTCCCGGCCCCGCTCCGCTTCCATGATGTCCGTGAGCACGGCGATGACGTGGCGGCGCGGCCATTGGTGGAGTTGCGCCACGAAATGCTCATAGTCCTCCAGAAATTGTCTTCGGATGCGTTCCCCGTCCGCGGCGAACACGGTTCGCGCGGCCACGGCGGCGTAGACATGATTCGCTGGTGACATGGCGAAGGCGTCTCCCCCAGCGGCCTGGTTCATTGAAAGAAAGGATTGAGGTCGCGTTCAATGGCCACGGTCGTCGCCGCGCCATGGCCCGTGTAGATTTCGGTGTCCGGCGGCAAGCTGAAAAGTTGTTTTCGCACATGGCTAATGAGAGACTTCGCCAAGGCGGGCGAAGCCGTGCCGCCGATGGATCCGGCGAAGAGGGCGTCGCCGGAGAAGGCGAACCCTGGAAACGCGAGGCTCACGCCGTCGGGCGTGTGGCCCGGCGTCTCCAGCACCACGCCCTTCATGGCGCCCACGGTCACTTCGCTGCCTTGCTTCACCCGCTCGGTCACGGCGACGCCGCCGCAGGTTTCCGCTGCGGCGAACACCTGGGGCTGATACGTTTCCACGATGTCCGGAAGCCCGCCGGTGTGGTCGTAGTGGTCGTGGGTAATGAAAACCTTCGCGAGGTTGAGGCCGTGTTCTTGGAGCAGCCCGGCCAGATCGCCGGGAACTTCGCCGGCGTCGATCAGCATCGCTTCCCGAGTTTCGGAGCAGGCCATGAGGAAGGCGTTCGCCTCATTGACGCTCAACAGAAAGTGGCGGAAGATCATTGTTTGACTCCGCAGAGATTCGCGCCTTCGAAGTTCGCTTGCCCGCCCGCGCCGGTGAGGTCGGCGCCGCTTAGGTTGGCGCGCCGGAACACGGCCCGCTGGAGGTTGGCGTTCACGAAGGACGCATTCTCGAAGTTGGCGTTCCCGGGACGGGAATAATAGAGGTCCGCGCCGCTGAAATCCGCCTTGGCGCCCGTGGCGCCCACGAGGTTGGCGCGCTGGAGGTTCGCGCTGGAGCAGTCCGCCATGGAGAGCGTGGCGCCGCCGAGAACGGCAAGCTCCAGGTTCGCCTCGATCAAGTTGGCCCGCTCCAGGTTGGCGTAGTCCAGGAAGGCGCGGCTCAGGTTCGCGCCCGCGAGGTTTGCGCCGCTGAACTTCACGCGGGACAAGCGCGCCTCGCGAAGATCGGCGCTGGGCCAGTTCACGCCGGAGAAGTCGCACTCGGCGAGCCAAGCCCCGGCCAGGTCCTTCGGGTCCAGCCCTTCCAGGTAGGCGGCGTGATCGTCTAGATGCCGCCAGCAAGTGGAGGCGCCCGTCAGAGCCACGCCGCCGCAGCCGGGCGCGGCGCAGGGTTGGGGCTGATAGTGGGTGCTATCCATGAACCGCGCTCCAATCCATGCATGTCCTTCCCGGGTTAGGCCCTGTTCGCCGCGGCCTGTCCGCAAACGCCGCCACATTCGCGGCGCGTTCCGCCGCAATTGTAGCAAGGGCGCCTGAGGGCTGCAATCGCGCGCCGGGCAAAGGTTACCGGCGGGCGCCGCGGTGCTGCTTAAACAGCCAGGCGATCGCCTCGGGATCGCTGTACGCCGCGTCCCATGAATTGTGGCCGGTATCGGGATATTCCGTGTATTTCACCAGGCCGCCCGCCTCGCGCACCGCCTCCACCATCCGGCGGGACTCCTGGGGGACGACGACGGGGTCGTCCTCGCCGTGAAAGGCCCAGATGGGCGTCCGCGCCAGTTTGTCCGCGTCGTCGGGGTCGCCGCCGCCGCAGATCGGCATCACCGCGGCGAACCGGTACGGATGCTTGGCGGCGAGCATCCATGCGCCGTAGCCGCCCATGCTGAGGCCGGTGAGGTAGATGCGGTCCTTGTCTACCGCGTAGGCTTTCAGGGTCTCTTCCAGCGCCGTTTCGGCATGGTGGATGTCCCGGTCCCACCAGCCGCCCTCGGGGCATTGCGGCATCACTACGATGGCGGGAAAGCGTTCGGGCCAGAACCGGATCGCCCGGCCAATGCCCACGTCGCTCTGCTTCATGCCGTCGTTGCCGCGTTCGCCGGCGCCGTGGAGGAACAGGATGACCGGCATCGGCTCCCCGGGCTCATAGCCCTTGGGCAGGTACACGACATAGTCCCGGATCTCCCCGTCCACGGTCATGGTCTTGTTGATGAATCCTGTCGTCACGTTGGTCTCGCGCTCCTCCGCTGATGGGACTGCGTTGGGGACCGGCGCGTCCGTTGGCTCCACGCCGGCGCGCAGGGCATGGAGGTCCCTGTGGGTTTCCTGGGCCGCGCGGACCAGCTCCGGATGGGGGCGGTCCGTCACGGTGACAAAGCCAATGTTGTAGTTCTCGCCGTCGTACCAGCGGCCCGTGATGGGTTGGTCGAAGTATTGAAACCAATGGGCGCCGACGAAGGCGGGGCACGCCGCGACGCTTTCAAGGTAGCGCTGATAGGCCGCGGCGCGGGCCGCTTGATCGTCCGTGGCCACGAGGCCCGTGTGGAACATGCCCCTGTCCAAGGCGCCGAAATGGAACTCCCCGATGATCAACGGCGCGTCCAGCGCGTCTTCCCCGCACCATTGCGCGCAGTCTATCTCGCGCTGATACAGGTTGAGGCTCACCACATCGGCGAGGTCCGCGCTGGCTTCCAGGACAATGCGGTGTGGCGCGCCGGCGAAGCGGCACCCAAGGTAGAGTTGGTTGGGCGCGTGTTCGTCCATCGCCTCCCGGATGAGCCGGAAGTAGCGACGGGCGAAACGGTCCAGAAACGCGGCGAGGTCTTCCCGGGCCGCTTCCGTCACTTCCCCTGGCGCGCGGAGATTGTCCCAGTCCGGCGCGTCCACGGCCCAGGCTTCGTTCACGGCGTCCAAGGTCCCGTGGCGCTCCTGTAAGGCGTCGATGAATGTCTCGCGGGCGGGCTGGTCCGGCGGGCTCTGGAGCACTTCCACGGGGATCGTGTACTCGTGCGCGCCGCCCCAGGACAGTTCGTTGTCGACGAAATAGCCGATGCAGAGGGGGTTTTCCGCGTGGGGCTCCACGGCCGAGGCTATCCGGGCGTCCACCGCGGCGGCGAAGGCGGGGTCGAATACATCGACCATCTCCGCCCAGTAACCCGATCCGCCCTCGATCCGGCGGAAGTCGCCCCAGATGTTGATGCTGGCCGTATAGGGCATGGGGCTGTTGACGTACACGTCGCCGTCGGACCAGTTCGCGATCGTGTTGAAACCCCAGGCCGCCAGGCGGTCGTAGGCCGTTTCCCGCCACCGGTCCCGCCAGTCGCCGCCGTACTTGCGGCGCAGATTCGCGCTGTAGAAGCTAAAGGCGCGGCCTTCGCCCCCAATGACTTCGGCCATGCTGTGCGCGCCGCTCCGTTCCGAGTAGAAGGCCCCGAAAAGACCCTCTGGGTCGGGCAGCCAGTCGAACCAGTCCTCCCGGCCGTCGACCCATGTGTCTTCCCTACGGGTGACGCAGTTGACGCCCATGGAGAAGAAGAGATGGCCCTCCGGCGTCACGAGATACCGCCTGCCGTCATGCTCCGCCGTCCGGAACCAGCCGGTCGCCTCTAGTTTCGGGCCGCCGGCCCAACCGCCGTGGGCGCTCCGTCCGGGGAAGGATCCCGCGTTGGCGAGGGCCAAGGCTTCGGCGTCCCGGGCCGCGGCGAGCTCCCCTTCGTCCTTCACCTTGCCGGGCCAGTCTCCATGCTTGTACTGGCCGAAGCGATCCACGAAGGGCATGGGCGCCGCCGCTTCGAAGCCGCCCGCGCCCACGAGACGGAAATCGCGGAGATTGAGCGTGTATTCACGGTCGGGCCGGGGCAGAAACACCTGGAACGCCACGACTTCCTCCGGAGAAAAGTCTGGGCTTTGCTGGCCGAGGGGGCCGATCTCCGGCACGCCGCGCATGCCCCAGAAGGGCGTGTCTTCCGGCCCCAGGAAGTAGGTCGTGAACGTGGTCCATTCGCCGGGCGGGGCCTGGCTGTTCCCCGTGACGCAGAAGTTCATCCCGTCCGCGCCGTCGTTGTCGATGCGCATGGCGATATCCGTGGCCCGTTCCCCCGGGTTGTACACATCCACGGCGAGGCCGATGTATTCGCTCCAGTCCCATGGATCGTCTTCCGCCGTGAAAAGGACGTTGGGCCACTCGGAGTGGCCGAACTCCACGCGCAAGACGGGCGCGCCGTCCATCTCCACGGTGGAGGCGGCCACGTTATGCTCCACGAGATTCGGCGGCGTTGCGCCGGGCTCCAGAGAGACCACCGGCTCCGCGCCGGTAAGGGCCGCGAAACAGGCTGAGAATAGAAACGCCGCGGCAACGCGCATGATAGAACCCCCCTTGTCGCTTGCTTCTCATTCCGGAAGAGGCCCGCGGCGTCCGAAACAGCCGCCGCGCCGCTCCACGCACGATACCCGATCGCTCCGCGCCCGCGCCACATCTCCCGCCTGCTTCGGCGCGGGCTTGGGCCCCTTCTGTGGACGGGCGTTCTTGATCCCGACGTTCACGGGGGACACAATGGGACGCGCATACTGGCGCAACTGTTCGAAACGCCGTGGAGCGGAAGCCCGGGAGCGGCCCGCCCCTTCGCGGCTAAGGGGAAAGGCGTGAGCATTCATGACCCGTTACGGCGCGTTGGCGGTCATCGTGACCCTCGCCATGGGGGCGGGATGGACGGCCCATGGCGAATTCGAACCGGCGAAGAACTATGAGGAGCGGGCCAAGCACGGGTTCACGGTCCGCGTGAGTCCCGCCTTGCTGGAGGAACCGGACTTGGCTGACGAAACCTTGCGTGTCCTCGATCAACAAGTCTTCGATATGGTTCGCCGTCTGCCGGAGGACGCGGTGGAGAAGCTCCGGAGGGACATTCCCATTTGGGTGGAACTGGAGGACAGCCGCCTCCGGGCCGCCATGTGCTACCACGTGTCGGCGGGATGGCTCGCGGCCAACGGCTACAACCCGGAGAAGGCCCGGTCCGTCGAGGTTTCCAACGCCCGCGCCTTCGTCGCCCACACCCTCGACCAGCCCTCCATGGTCCTCCACGAGTTCGCCCACGCGTGGCATCACAACTTCACGGAGGACGGCTATGACAACGCCCGCATCGCCGAGGCCCATGAAGCGGCCCAGGACTCGGGGAAGTACGATGAAGTCCTGCACATCAGCGGGCGGACCCAGCGGCATTACGGACTGACGAGTCCCATGGAACACTTCGCCGAACTGAGCGAGGCGTATTTTGGCGTGAACGACTTCGAACCCTTCGTGCGTGGGCAGCTCCAACACTTCGACCCCGAGGGCTACGCGCTCATCGAGGAGAAGTGGGGCCTCGCCGAGCCCTCTGAGGAGGCCGAGGAGAAGGATGCGCCCTCCCGCGAGAAAGAGGAAGACCAGGCGCCGAAGGACGGAGCGCCGGAATGAAGGGCGTGGACAACGCTGGCGCGGACCGCGCCATGGAAGTGGCCGAAGCCGCGCGGGAGCCGGAGTTGGGGCGGCCCAGCTTCGCTGCGGGCCTCTTTCAGGGGGCCTTTCGTTGGGACATGATCCATCCCTTCCCCGCGCAAGACCCGGAGGACAAGGCGAAGGGAGACGCGCTCCTCCGCGACGTGGAGAGCGTCCTCCGGGAGCAGTTGGACCCCGGCGAGG
>SLHB01000148.1 GCA_007136375.1 Candidatus Hydrogenedentota bacterium | reverse complement strand
CGGGGTGTACGTGGGCGTGGCTGTCGATGATCACGGAGTTCCGTCCCAGCCGAGCGCTTCCCAAATCACATAGGAGGGACGCTCCCGCACGCCAGCGTAGACCTCGGCGGTGTACACGCCGGCGGCGCCAAGGGCGGAAAGTTGGAAGCCCGCGATGGTCAGCATGCCCGCCGTGAGCCAGGCGGGTCCGGAAGCGCCGGGCGCCAGGCCCAGATGGACGGCACCCGCCCAAGCGAAGGCCGCGGCGCTCAGCGCGAGAACAGCGGCGCCGGCGGCCAGAATGAGGCGTAGCGGCCGGACGCTGAAACTGTAGACGAAGGTAAGGACGATACGGACGAGTTGGTGGAAGGTGTACTTGGATTCGCCGCTGAACCGCTGCCGCCGGGTGACCGGGATGGCGCCATACCGGCCGTAGGACAGCCAGGCGAACAGGCCGCTCAGGTAGCGGGACCGGTCGTTGTAGCGGTTGACGCGCTCGACGAGGGCGCGGTCCAAGGCGAGAAACCCGCTGGCGCTGTCGGGAATTTCGAAACCGGTCATGGCGCAGATGAACCGGTTGGCGATCCGCGTCCCAATGCGCCGGTACAGCGGGCCGGGGATGCGTTCACGCACGCCGTAGACGATGTCGCAGCCCTCGCGCAGCTTGGCCAGAAACTCGGGGATGTGTTCGGCGGGCGTCTGGAGATCCGCGTCCATGATGATGACGGCTTTGCCGCGGGCGAACCGCAACCCCGCTGTGTTGGCCATCTGCTGGCCAAAGTTGCGGGCAAAGCGCACCACCGTAACCTCGGGATTCCGCGCATGGAGGTCCGCGAGGATCTCTGGGCTGCGGTCGCTGCTGCCGTCGTCCACGAAGACCGCCTCACAGGGCGCGCCCAAGCCGTCCAACACCGGCTTGAGTTCGTCCCATAGCGCCTTCAGGTTCCCCTCCTCGTTGTACACGGGAATGACAACCGAAACCGCTGGGGCGTGGTTTGTGTTGGCGCGCGCGTTCATGGCGCGGAGTATAGCATGCGCGGGCCCGTGGGCCGCCACCCGCGGGCCGATGGCCCGCCTATCCGGGGATAACGAATCCGGGCGCGCGGGGGCAGTCTCTCCTCCCCCGCGCGCCCGGTTGGACTCACGGCCTACTGCAGAAGGAAAACGGAGCCAATGTTACTCCGCAGGGCTGTCTTTCTTTTGCGGATCGGGCCCGTCGGCGTCTTCTTCGTCCTTCGGCGTCACGGACTCCTTAAACTCCGAGATCGCCGACCCGAGCGACCTCCCCACCTGCGGCAGCTTGCCCGCGCCGAAGATGACAAGGACGATCACGAGTATAATGAGTAGTTCACCAAGTCCTGGTTGCCACATGGAAACGCTCCTTAGGTGTGACGGGGATTCGCTCTCAAGCTGTCCGGCCCATTATACTCTTGGGCTCGGGACTGTTGCAAGGCGGAAACACGGACGAGCCAATGGGTTGCGGCGGGGGCGCTACCACTCCCAGCGGTATCCGACGCCGCCTTCGGGACGGCCGCTCCGGACGTTCACGTCCGCCTCCAAACCGCCGTTCTCGCCCATACGGACCCGGGGACGCCCGTTCTCAAGTTCAACGCGAACCCCCTCTTCGTTTCCCAGAAGGACGTCATTGTCGCCATTGTTATTGCCGTTTCGCTCGCGCTCGCGGACGGGTTGCCCCCGGTCCTCGGCCCAATCCTGAGAAAACGCGCGGGTGGAACGCGGCTCTTGAAGACATCCCAGCAACAACGCGCTGGCGCAAATCACGGCGGCGACGAGGATAAAACGCTTCTTGTGCGTCATAGGTATCCATGCACCTGTGTTCTCTTGGCTCCGCGCCGCCCTGGCGCGAAGCGCTCCGGTGTCAAGAGAAACGTCTCTCCTTAATGATACCCGATACACGCCGAAAGTTTGCCACTACCAAGAGAAATTTGCGTCTGTTTGCGCGCCAATCCCCGCTAAGCGTTCGAGGGAATTCGCGGTGAACCGGAGCCCCAAACAACGGAGAGCTGCGTCGGTTGCGCTTGCCCAC
This sequence comes from Candidatus Hydrogenedentota bacterium, assembly GCA_007136375.1. Lineage (GTDB taxonomy): Bacteria > Hydrogenedentota > Hydrogenedentia > Hydrogenedentales > SLHB01 > SLHB01. Next base: position 6,915 of record SLHB01000148.1, on the reverse strand, counting down.
TCGGAACCTTGTGCTCTATCGAAACACATTAGTTTAATTGGTGTTCCGGCGCAACCCCAAGAAACACCCAATGTTCTAGGAGTGTTTTGCCGCCGTTGCGAGGTCCGCCGGTTTGGAAGATTGGAAGGGGTCTCGCCGGAAGATGGTCTGTTCACGGCCGGGGCCCACGCTAATCAGGCACACCGGAATCCCGGCGAACGCCTCAATCTTTTCGAAGTAGGCGCGAGCGTTCTCCGGCAGGTCGTCCCAAGTCCGGCATCCGGAAATGTCTTGACGCCAGCCGGGCGCCTCCTCGTATACAGGCGTGGCCGACTCAAGCGCGGCGGCCTGGGATGGGAATTCGCGGGTGAGTTGGCCGTCTGTCTCGTAAGCGGTACAGAAGCGAATGGTCTCCACCTCGCTCAGTACGTCCGCCTTGGTGAGCGCGATACACGTGGCGCCGTTCAGCGTAAGGGCGCGCCGGAGCTGTACGAGATCCAGCCAGCCGCAACGCCGGGGACGGCCCGTCGTGGCGCCGTATTCGCCGCCCTTTTCCCGCAGATGCTCGCCCACCGCGCCCGTTTCCTCCGTTGGGAAAGGCCCGGCGCCCACCCGCGTCGTGTAGGCCTTGACGATGCCCGTGATGCCTTCCACGGCGTTGGGGCCCACGCCGGCGCCCGCGCACACGCCGCCGGCCACGGTCGTGCTGCTTGTGACGTAGGGGTAGGTGCCGTGGTCGATGTCCAGCATGGAGCCTTGCGCGCCTTCGAAGAGAACCCGCTCCTTCTGGCGCAACGCGTCATGAACCATGCTCACGCCATCGGCGATGAAGGGTTGAAGGGCGTTGGCGTAAGCCGCGTACTCTTCGTACACCGCGTCTACATCGAAGGGTTCTTCGCCAAACACCGCCGTGAGGATGGCGTTCTTATAGGCGAGCGCCTGCTCCAGCTTGGCGCGGAAGCAGGGCAAGTCCACGAGATCGCCAAAGCGGATTCCGAGGCGGTCCGCCTTGTCGGCGTAAGCTGGGCCGATGCCGCGCCCGGTGGTGCCGATGCGCGTCTTGCCGCGGAATTGTTCCTGGCCCTTGTCCATCAGCTTATGGTAGGGCATGATGATGTGGGCGCAATCGGATATGAACAACCGCCCTTCGAGTTTGTGCCCCGCCTTGCGCACGCCCTCGATTTCCTTCAGCAACACGCCCGGGTCCAGCACGGTGCCGTTCCCGATGACGCAGGTCCGGCCCTCGTGAAGAATGCCGCTGGGAAGGAGATGGAGAATGGTCTGTTCGCCATTGACCACCACCGTGTGCCCCGCGTTGTTGCCGCCCTGATGACGCACCACCATGTTTACATGCTCGGTGAGGTAGTCGACGATCTTGCCCTTGCCCTCGTCGCCCCACTGCATGCCCACTACCACATAGCCTGGCATTTAAGATGTCCTGTGTCGGGTGTCCGCTGCTACTGCTTAAACCGGTTGGGATCCATCTGGGTGATGTTGCTGGGATCCATGCCGGCCTGTTTCATAGTTTGCTCCTGCACCTGCTGCGAACGCAGCACATACACGCGTTGAAGCTCGCTTATCGCCTCGGTGAGTTGCCGCGACTCGTCGTTGGTCAGGTTGCCTTCGGTCTTCTTCTTCAGCATGACCAAAATGTCGACGAGCTGCTTGGATGCGTTCAGGTCCACCATGACCTGATTGCTGCCTTCCTCTTGAGGCACCATGCCCAAAGCGTACATCGCCTGCGTCACGAGGCTGGACATGAGCGCCATGAAGTTCTGGTCCACATCGCCCAGATCCGGCTGCGCCTGGTCTTCCGGCTGTCCGCCGTCTTCCACGGCGCCGGCCTCCTCGCCAGCGGCTGGTTGGCCCTCCTGGGGCTCTTGGGACTTGGCCAGGGCCTCTTCCTTCTCGCGTTGAACCTTGCCCTTCCAGTCCTCGTCCACGATGATCTTGCGGTCTTCGTCCGCCATAGTCCACACCTCCTGTTGCAAGCGGGCCCGGGTTTCGGGCCGCGCCTTGCCGGGACTCGCCACGTTTTGGCGCCCGGCTGTTTCGGCTTGGCGCGTTTACATCCCTCTGAATCCGTTTTCAAAGGGGGACTCATTCGCCGTACGGCCTCGCCCTACATCCCCTCAAGAAGGGGGAACTCATCCGCCGAAGTCTCAATTCACGGCGCCCCGCAGTCCACCCAGGGCCGCGCTACCGGTCTCGTTGAAAAGGGGACCTTCACGGCGTCCATGTTGACAGCGAGACGGGAAAAAACACGGCCGCGCAAGGACGGCCCCGGCGCCTTACCGGAATGCCGCGGCGCGTCCCTTGCGCGTGTTTCTCCGTTCGCTCATGGCGAAGGCGGCTATTACTTGTTCTTATGACGATTGGCGCGGCGCCGTTTCTTGCGCTTGTGCTTCGAGATCTTGGCTCGCCGCACTTTTCTTCCGCCTGCCATGCGCTATCCTCCTGTAGTGTCTGCGTTTCCGTTTCAAAGGTTCATTGGCCCCGCCGCGGCGGTCCCGCTACGATTTCTGGCCGAGCCACGCCGCATCGGGCATGGGGTAATCCCAGAGCTCCGCGTCCGTGAAGTAGAGCCCGATCTCCCGTTGCGCGGTCTCGGGCGAATCGGACGCGTGAACCACATTGTTCTGCAAGCTCAAGCCGAGATCGCCGCGGATGGTGCCGGGGTCGGCCTTCAAACTATTGGTCGCGCCATTCATTTTGCGGACGACTTCCACGGCGTTGGGCCCTTCCCAAACCATCGCGATGGATGGCCCGGACATAATGAAGTCCACCAAGTCCCCGTAGAAGGGTTTATACTTGTGTTCGGCGTAATGCCGCTCGGCGAGTTCGCGCGCCACGATCTGCATCTTCATGCCCGCCAACCGCAGGCCCTTGCTCTCATACCGGGCGATGACGCGCCCGCACAACCGGCGGGACACGCCGTCCGGCTTTATCATGACGAAAGTTCGTTCGCTCACACTACCCCCTTGCCCTTACGCAACCAGTATCATGAAATTCTTGGACCCGGCGCGCGGGAAGCCCGCGTTCCCGCCGGCCAAGCAGGTGATATTGAGACAAAAAGCGGGCCTGACGCTGCGGTGAGCCGCGCCAAACCCTGCAGAGTGTACCCCACGTCCGGCATGCACTTCAAATGCCGCGCGCCGTTGCTAGATTCGGCGCCGGACTTAATGCCAATACCGGCCCGGCCACTGTATGTCGCCCGGGTAATACTGATCGCCCGGGGCGAATTCGTGAAGGGCCTCGTGAAACACAATGCCGCCAGCGTTCATCGGGAACGTTCCGCCCACGGGCATGTATTGCCCGTCCAGTTCCACCGTGCCGCCGGGGCCTTCGCTGCTCGCGGGCCAACGCTCGAAGCGGACGCCGCCGTCCATAAACAGGATGTTGCAGCCGCCGGGAACATGGTTAAAGTGCCCATCATCGGCTATGTTGTCCCACATTACGGGGATGGATGACTGCGCCCGGGCGCCCGCGCCAGGATTGTTGATGTCGGTGATGAGGAAGCGCTCGATCCCTTCGCGGAGCCGGGGCGCCGACGAGTGCGTTCCTACTGGAACCTGGAATTGCCAGGTGTCGTGGACCACGGACACGTCATCGAAGATGCTGTGCCCAATGTTGACAACATTCTCGTCCAGGGCTATCACCTTGTCCGGCGTATCCACCATCTCGTCGTGAATGAGCCAACCCAAATACGTGTAGGGATGGTCGCTAATCTCGCAGGGATACACGCGTCCGGTGTTCGCGAAACCCTCGACGGCCCGGTAGTTGTCGCTGCCGGTCACCCCCTCGTCCCAAGTCTCAAGGGCGGTCGCTCCGTCCGGACTGCTGGGGCAGATGAGCACATCGAAATCGCTAAGGTATTCAGGATACACCGGTTCGGCGTCGAAGATTTGCTCCCAGCTCGACACCGTGTTGTCGCACCGCCGCGTCTTCATCGCGGGGAACAGCTCCCGGTTCTCGCTGGAGTACATGCGGAACACGATGCCCATCTGGCGCAGGTTGTTGGCGCACGAGGCCCTGCGCGCCGCCTCCCGCGCCCGCGCCAACGCCGGAAGCAGAATGGCCGCGAGAATGCCGATGATGGCGATGACGACCAGCAGTTCGATGAGGGTGAACCCGTTTCGCCGCGCCTGCATTCGATTTTTCCACAACATAATGACGTATCCTCTTTCGCACTGTCATGGGCCCGGGCCCGGAGAGTTGATCTTAAGCACAAAATTTAACACAACGCAACTTTACCGGCTTCCGCGATGGATGTCAAGCCGTACGCGCGTCAATCCAAGCCGGTTCGCACATACCGCCACTAACTTTGGATCACTATGCGGATCACTTGAGGTATACTACAGTCTTGATAGTGAAATGTCAAGAGCAAGAAGGCCGGAAAGGGCTACAACACCGCCGCGGCGAAGCCATAGAGGACCACGACGCCCAGAAGATACGCCAACAGCCCAAGGAGCAGCCGCATGATCCAGTAGATCAGCGTCTCGCCGAGGCTGAGGCCGAACAGCCATTTGATGAGGACCAAGCCGGAAACGTGGGCGATGGCCGTCGCGGCGAAGACGTTCGGGAGGGAGAGAAAGAGGCGCATGAGGTGGACCGCCATGGCCGGCGCGAGTAGCGCCAAGAGATCGCGGCCGACGGTCCCGTGGGGCTCGGCCCCCGCGCGGCGTAAACAGAAGAACAAGGCGGCCAACTCGCCGGCGTAGCCGAAGAGGAAGGAAACGGCGAGGAAGCCGATGCGGAACTGCCGGGGCAACTCCGCCCGCAGCTCCTCGGTGTCCGGTCCGCCTCCCGTCTCGCCGGGCGCGGGTGGACCGCCGTAGATCGCGACCATGATGATGGTGATGATGATGGTGGCGCAACCCGCCGCCGTGACGAGGCTCTGGGTCCGCTGCTCCCGCTCCGCGGCGCCGAGATCCTTTTTCGCGCCGGGCGGCCGTCCGTCTTCCGGCTCGTGGTAATACTCATCCAGTCCGGCGGGCTCGACGGGTCCCGCGGGCGGCTCCTCGTCTTCCTGCTGGAGCGCCTGCTCCTGCTTGAGGATGTTGAAGCAGATGTTGCAGACCACGCCGAAGGACGATGTGACGTGCTGGTCCCAATCGCCGCGAAAGGCGCGGCCACAGCGCTTGCAACCCCTCCCCTCCCCTTCCCCTTTCGCGGGCGCGGCGGCGGGCGCGTTCGCGGACGGCCCCGGTTTAGGGCCCTCCTTGCCCCCGGGCCGGCGCGGCTGGCTTGGCGGGCGTGGAGCGTCCGTCTCCTCCACGGGTACGGTGTTTTCTTCCGTGATGTCGAGGGGCTCGCCGCACTTGGCGCAACGGACCCGCATCCCTATCGTGTACTCCGACGCGCGCATGCGGGCGCCGCACACGCACGTGACGATCACATCGCCCATGGGCGTTCACCTCTTACCGCGCCGCGCCGATCCGTCATGCAACCATTCCTTCCATGCACGCTCCCTCGTTCTTCCTATTCACCAGTTCGTGTTCATCCTATACTATGGCGCTTCCACCCGCTATGCCAACCTCCGACTTGTGTTGACCGCGCCGCCCGGCTAGTATGCCGTCAACGCGCCGTGGCCATGGAGTCTAACGGGGAAAAGGCAACCACAGGGGAACGCCGGGATGGACAGACGCACCTTCGCGGAAGTCTGCCGCGTCCGCAGCATAAGCTGGGGCACGGTCATCGTCGAGTATATGTATCCGCACACGATCCGCACCCTGGCCCGGGCCGGATTTGACTGGCTGTGGCTCGACAATGAACACGCCCACCACAGCTACGAACGTATCCAAGAGGCCATCCGCACCGCCGAGGACGTGGGCGTCATCACCGTGCTGCGCGTCACCAACACGGACTACAGCCTCATCGCCCGCGGCCTGGATTTGGGCGCCGACGCCATCATGGTCCCCCGTGTGGAAACCCCCGAGCAAGTGCGCCGGATCATCTCCTGGGCCCGCTATCCGCCCATCGGCAGCCGGGGTTTCGGCATCCGCTCCAGCGTCTACGGCGTCCACCCCATCAGCATGGCGGAGCGCATCCAAGACCAAAACAACAACCGCTTCCTTTTCATTCAGATTGAGAGCCAGCGCGGCGCGGAGAACCTCGAGTTAATGTTGGAAGCGGCCGAAGGCCAGATCGACGCCGCCATCTTCGGGCCCGCCGACTTCCAAATGGACATCGGCAAACCGGACACACCCGAAGCGCCCGAACTCATCGAGGCCGCCTGTTCCGTCGCGGAGATCTGCGAGCAGTTTGGCATCGCCAGCGGAACCCTCTGCGAACACCCAGAAGACGCGCAGACCTGGCTCGATCGGGGCTACAACCTCATCGCCTGCGGTTTCGACGACACCTTCCTCACCAACGGGGCCGTGGCGGCGCGAAACGCCCTGCGCCGCTTCGAATAGAACGGACGCGGGGAACGGACGCCCATGGAAACCGCCCTCGCCATCGCCGGCTGGAGCCTCTTCGGCCTCACGCTGCTCGTTGGGCTCTTCCTGAACATGCTCGGCCTCTTCGGCAGTTGGCTGATTCTCATCGCCGTCGCCGCCGCCTGGCTCCTCACCGGCCAGGCCCACTTCAGCCTCGCCGCCATCATCATCCTCGCCGCCCTGGCCGCCCTGGGCGAAATCCTCGAAGCCGTGGCCGCCAGCTTCGGCGCCACCCGTTTCGGCGGCTCGAAGGAAGCCTTCCTGACCGTCGCCGTCGGCTGCGTCCTCGGCGGCATCGCTGGCACGCCCTGGCTCCCCCTCATTGGAACGGTCATCGGCGCCTGCGCCGGCGGATTCATCGCCGCGGCCCTCTACGAGTATCTGGTCAAGGAACGCCACGTAAACGACTCTCTTTGGACCGGACTCGGCGCCGCCCTCGGCAAAATCAGCGGCATCTTCGCCAAAGTCATGATCGCCTTCATCATGCTCGCCGTCG
>SLHB01000497.1 GCA_007136375.1 Candidatus Hydrogenedentota bacterium | reverse complement strand
GTGTGCCGGAAAGATGCGGACCATGTCCGTTCACCCGATGGGTGAAGGCCACTGTTTCTTCCTCGGCGCGAATATGAGACTGGACAGCGATGTCCAGCCAAGCTTATCCGGCGATTTGGAGGACCGTCCGTTTTGGACTTGCCGCCAGAGGGTTTGGTACCATACGGAAATCAACCCGGAGAGGTGGCCGAGTGGTTGAAGGCGGCGGCCTCGAAAGCCGTTGTACCGCTTTGCGGTACCGTGGGTTCGAATCCCACCCTCTCCGCCATTCTATAGACTTGCCCCGAAACAGTTTTTTCTGTTTTGTTGGAGGGAGCGCGCCAACGCTCTGCTTTGGTGTCACGCTTGCCGCTAGGCCGGATGTGACTGGACAGTGGGCCCGTCAACACGCCGTTGAATCCGTATTGTCCATTGTGGTGAAATGAGTCCATTGCGGTGGTCCGGAGAGTGATCGCCGCGCTTTTCCAAGCCCGCCCTGCGACGATGAGACGCCCGCCCCGCCCCGGTCTGGTCCCACGGAGCTATGCAAAGAGGAGACGCCGCGCCATGAAAGCCATGATGTTGACCGATATCCGCGCCATGGAGATGCGCGAGGCCCCCGATCCCCGGCTGGACGGGGAGGACGGCGTTCTGATCAAGATGGGCGCGGTGGGCGTATGCGGTTCCGATGTGCATTACTACACGACGGGCCGCATCGGCAGTCAAGTCGTGGAGTATCCCTTCACGGTGGGCCATGAGTGCGCCGGAACCGTGGTCGAGACCGGCCCTGGCGTCAAGCGGCTTAAGCCGGGAGACCGTGTCGCCGTTGACCCCGCCATGCCCTGCCGCCAGTGTGACCAGTGTTTGGGCGGCCGCGAACACACCTGCCGAAACCTCCGGTTCTTGGGCTGTCCTGGCCAGGCGGAGGGAAGCCTGTCGGAGTACATTGTCATGCCCGAAGGGTCCTGCTTCACCCTCCGGGACGGCACGTCCCTGGAGCTCGCCGTGCTGAGCGAGCCCCTCGCCATTGGCGTGTACGCTTGCAAGCTCGCGGGCCCGCTGGAAGGCAAGCGCATCGGCATCCTCGGCGCGGGCCCTATTGGGCTGAGCGTCCTGCTTCCCGCCCGGTTGTGGGGCGCCGAGAAGGTGTACGTCACGGACAAGATCGACAGCCGCCTCGCCGTGGCCCGGAAGACTGGCGCCGACTGGACGGGGAACCCAGACACGGAGGACGTGACGGGCGCCGTCGCCGAGGAAGAGCCTCTACTGCTGGATTATGTCTTCGAGTGCTGTGGCCAACAGGAAGCCGTGGATCAAGCGGTGGACCTGCTCAAGCCCGGCGGCAAGCTCTTGATGATCGGCATTCCCGAGGTCGACCGTATCGCCTTCGAGATCGACAAGATGCGGCGCAAAGAGATCTGTTTTCAGAACGTGCGCCGCCAGAACGAATGCACCAAGCCCACGCTGGATCTCATCGAAGAAGGCAAGATCGACCCGTCGCCCATGATCACCCACCACTACGGCTTCGATGAGACGAAGGACGCCTTCGACCTGGTGACCGAATATCGCGACGGCGTCGTCAAGGCCATGGTCACGTTCAGCTAAGGCGTCCCGGGGGGCGCCGTGGGGGGCGAGCGCGGCGGGCTTGTGTTCCGGCGGCCCGGAGAACCGGCGGGATCCGTCTCTGTTTCCAACACTTCTCTTTCATGATGAAAGGACTAACCATGGATTACCATAGCCAATATGCCGAGAAAGTAAAGATATTTGTGGAGGTTTGCCACAAACTGAGCCGCCATATGTACGTGACGGGGTACGGGGGCAATTGCGCGTGGAAGATGGAAGACGACGTGCTCATGATCACGCCGACCCAGATGAACAAGGGCCACATCCAGCCCGAGGATGTCGTGTTCATCAGCATGGCCGGCGAAAAACTCGCGGGTAAACGAAAGCCGACCGGCGAGACGCCCATGTACGTGAATTTCTTCAAGGAGCGCCCGGACATCCAGTCCGTCGTCCACTGCCACCCGCCGCACACCAACGCCTTCGCCATCACCAAGGGGAAGAACTGGCTCATGCGGCCGCTGTTTCCCGAGACCATTACGGAAGTCGGTCCGGTGCCCGTCGTGCCCTATGGCGAGCCTTTGACGCAGCAACTGGCGGACAATTTCACGCCCCTGCTCCAGAAGTACAACGCCTTCCTGATGGAGAATCACGGGCTGGTCATCATGAGCCGTCTCGACATCGAGTGGACCATGATGAACACGGAGCTGCTGGAGATGACTTCGGTCCACGTCCTCGGGGCGGCCCAGTTGGGCGCGGACATCAAGGAAATCAGCAAGGACGATATCCGGCGTATGGACAACGTCATGCACACGCGCAGCCTGCCCTTCATGGGCGCGCCCGGCGTCTACAACTCACTCGTGGACGCGTACTACGGAGATGGCGCGTAAGTAAGCGTTTCTAGGAAGTTCCGCAGCCGCGGCGGAGGCAGGCGACTTGCCCGCATCCCCGCGGCCGTTCTGTGTCCAGTCCGCGTGTCGTGTTCGATTGGGCGGGCGCCTCAGTCTTCAGTGTTTGCTGGCGCCGCGGCGCCGCCGAGGGCGCCGGCCCCTTCGATGACCACGTAGCTCGGGTCATGCCCCGGGGTGAACGTCACCCGGCCTTGGCCGTCCACGGGCAGCTTCCGGCGGTTGCCCATTAGGTCAACGGCGCAGGCCTCCGCGCCCGGAGCGGCTTCCAGCGTGAACGCCTCCTCCGGCGACGCTTCGTCCTCGGTCCACGCCGTCATTACCCAGCTCTCCGCGCCCTGTCCGGTGAAATGGCCGGCGCCGCGAAAGGCGAAGGCCCAGCGTCCGGAACCCAGGTCCACCTCGTGGCTGAACTCGCGGCCCCGGAGCAGGCGGGCGAAGGCGTTGTAGGCGGGATAGCTCGGCCGGGGCGTCCAGTCCTCGTTCACCATCTGATAGTTGGGCGCGGAGCGGGTAAGGTTGTACCAGTAATGGCCAAAGGCGCCCCGGGCCCAGGTTAGGCTCATCTTCTTCACGAGTTGCGCGGCGAGGTCCCACTCCTGGTGGAAGGGGCGGCCCAGGGCCGTTTCGTTGAACACGAGGGGCGCGTCCTCCAGGCCGTGTTCGGCGAGCAAGGGCAAGAGAGCGTTGTCGACTTCGTTCTGGAACCCGGGAAACGGTCCATGGCGGTGCCATGCGATTGCGTCGAAATAGTCCTGGCCTTCCTCCAGGACCAGCGGAACCAGCTCCGTATCCAGGCGGGGATGGTCCAAGGCGGTGAAGCCCGCCGTGGTGACGATGATCTCTGGGTTCTCCTCCTTGATGGCGCCGTAGGCCGCCTGGAGTAGCGCCAAGTACTCCTCGGCCGTCCCCTTGAAGAAGTCGATGTCGGGTTCATTCCAGATTTCGTAATACTGCATGCGGGTTCCGTACCGTTCGGCGACGGCCCGGTTGAATTCGCGCCAGGGCTCCAGCCGGGGCGGATACCGCCAATGGTGGGCGTGGTCTTCGGCCTCCTCGATGCGCCGCCGCATGTCGTCCGACAGCGCCCATTCCACGCCGTAAGCCATGAGCGGCTGGATGAACATGCCCAAATCCGCCGCCGCGTCCACTACTTCGTCCAGGCCGTCCCAGTTCCAGGTGTCCGGGTCAGGTTGCAGGGCGTTCCAGGACATGTCCATGCGGTAAGCCTCGCAACCGATGATGGCGGCGGCCTCCAGGAAGCGCCTTTTCAGCGCGGAGTCCCAGTGATGCCGGATGCCGCCCGCGATGCCGAGGATGAATTCGGCGCCCCCTTGGTGAGGACCGGCTTGGATCTCTGGGGTGACGCCAACGGGGTCCATGTGGGCTAGGGCGGTCTCTCCGCTCCAGCCGTCTTCGCCGTTGACGTCGAAGGCCCACGCAATGTACAGCATGCCCTGCTGTTCGAAGAACTCCGCAGGGATGTCCACGGTCACGTAGGCATCGGCCGCGACCGCCAGATCGGTCTCCGTCTCGTGAATCGGCGCGCCTTCCGGCCGTTCCGAGGCTGCCAGGCGGAGGGTTCCCTCCAGATCTTGGCTGTCCTCGTTCGTCAACACAAAGCGCGCGTCCTCCGGCCGGTCCGCGCGGACAATGGCCACGGGATCGTCGGTCTCCAAGCGCAGGCTTACGTCTTCCCCGGCCGCGGCGGCCGCTGCCGTGGCGCAGGCCATGGCTATCCAACACCGCGTCCATGGAACGGCGCGGCGGCTCCAAAGCCGTTTCATCGCCGGCGTCTTCATGGGTCATTCCTCCCCCGTTCAGGACGCCGCGGCGGGCGTCCCTGCCCTACAGAGAAGGCCGCGCAAGAGGAGGCGTGTCCTCTCTCTTGCGCGGCCTGATTGTCTGTTCGATTCACGGCGTTTCAGCTCGCGGGCGCTTACTCGTCGTCCGCTTCCGTCGGAACCACTTCGTAGTAGTTGGGCTCGTTCATGGCGGGCCCGTCACCGGCCGCCCACGTCACCGCATCCACTATGGTCTGCTGGAAGGTGGGATTCTCCCACACGTCTTCCCGGTGGCCCATGGTGTTGTGGTAGACCCGGCCGTCGCCGTGTTGAATGGTCCATATGATGGGGTAGTCGGGGATATGGTACATGTCGTGCGCTTCCCGCGCCACGTCGTCCGTTTCGAGCATCGCCAGCACGCGCATGTTCTCGGTGTTCATGTTCCGGAAGATGTACCATTCGTCATGAATCGTCCACACTTCAGGCACGTTCGCCATGGTGGGGTGGTCCGAATCCACGACGTAGAGCGTGCCCTCGAACTGGGGGCCGTGGCCGGCGAAGTTGCCGCCTACCAGTTGGGTGTAAGCGTTGGGTTCTTCACCATCCGGCGTGTGGAAGGTGTCCGTGGCCGAGTGATAGCCCAGGAACCCGCCGCCGTTGCTCACCCACTCCAAGAGCGCGTCGAGGCCTTCCTCGGTCAGGGGCGGCTGGCCGTCGGTGCCTTCTTCGAAAAGGTTGCCCGTGGTGTAGAAGATCACCACGTCGTAGTCCTCGAGGTTCTCGGCGGTGATGTAGCCGCCATCCTTGGTGTTGGTCAGGCTCACGTCGTGCTCTTCCGCCAAGTCGCTCAGAATCCGCTCCGTGTGGCTGGGCTGGTCATTGTCCCGCGCCACCACACTGTGCTGGAATCCCGAAGATTTGGAGAAGTATAGGACGTTGATTGCCGCGGCGTCTGCGGCCACAAGACCGAACCCTGCCACACAGGCTGTCAACAGCGTACTCACGAAGCGCTTCGGCATGCTTGGATCCTCCCTGAACATCGACAATGGTTTACGCCGGACGCGGCCTCCGCGGATGCGCCGGCGCGGCGCGCGTTTCTGGCGCGCCGTCCCGTGGCTCCCATCCACGTGGACCGGGTCATCATACTTCAATCCCGCCTACTCATGCACTTCCCCCGGAGTGGGGACAGTAGGCGCGAATACAATCCCGCTACGCAGGGATGAGTTTCATGGGGGGGGGGCGATTTGGCGGATAGCGGCGGGAAGTAAGGAGGCGCGTGGCGGCGCCGGCCGAAGGGCGCCTTGCCGAGGGACGGATCTCGCTTGCACCCGGGACGGCGTCGCGCTCCGGGGGAGAAACCATCGCGTTCGATATACAGGACCGCGCGCCGGGCTCTACCGGCGCACGGTCTTTCGGGGCGAGAAATCCAAGGAATCGCGGTTGAACGGCGCCCGGACGGGTTTCGATTGAAACTTGAGGGGCCGGTGCTTGAGCACGAGAAAGGTGATGACGCACAAGGCCGCTATTTGGAAATAGAAGAGCCAATCGGGGTTGTACAGGGCCGGATTCCAGAACTCGGCGATGGGGACATACCAGCCGGGATCGGCGCGCTCGTTCACGTACATCGTGGACTCCAGCTTGAACCAACGCGCTGTCCGCACGACGCCGTGAAGGAGCAGGTGGAGCGCGGCGGTGTACAGCACGGCTTCGCCCACCCAGAGTATGACCGGCAGGATGAGCTGCCGAACCAGATAGAGGAGGGGCAAGGCCGCCAGAAAGGTAACCACATACCCTGTCCACGGGTGGCTCAGATCAATACCGATTTCCATGAGAGTAGCTCCTTTTTCCAATTCTATTAAGCGCGCCGGTCACTATGTTGGTGTATTGGCGGCCGGAAAACCGGGTGGATTTCGTGTTTTCCGCCTCTAGGCGCCGGCGCGTCGCTCTCTCTTATCGGCGCCTTTGCCTTCCGGGTACAGTCCTCGCCTCGGCGAACGCGCGGAGGCCGGTTCGCGGTTTATCGGCCCGGCGCCTTTTGGTATAATCCGCCCGCTCCCATCTCAAGGAACCTAGGTGACCCACGCCGCAACGGCAGTCCGTTACGGAACCGAGGGCTATGGATCAGATTTACGTCACGCAGGAAGGCCTGGACAGGATGAAGGCCGAGCTGGCCGAGTGCAAGGAGCGCACGCTCAGCGCGGCCGAAGCCATTGAGCACGCCCGCAGCTTTGGCGATCTCCGGGAAAACGCGGAGTACCACGCGGCGAAGGAGCAACAGGCGATGTTGCATGCGCGGATCCGCGATCTGGAGGACAAGGTGGCCCGCGCCGTGGTGTTGAAGGATGGGGATTTCGAGGCGGACAAGGCCTATGTAGGCGCCACGGTGCGCGTGTTAAACAAGAAGACCCAGAAGGAAGCGGTGTACGTCCTCGTCAGCCCAGTCGAGGCGGACATCGCCAGCGGAAAGATATCGACCCAATCGCCCGTGGGCAAGGCCTTGCTGGGGAAGCAAGCGGGCGATACGGCGGTGGCGGACATACCAGCGGGCAAGATCGAGTTCGAAGTGTTGGAGATCAGCCGCTAAGTTCACGAGCCCTCTCCGCCTGCAAGCGGCGGGGCGCATTCCGCCGGGACGGTCCGCCCGTGTTCCGGCGGGCCGTCCTTCCCAGGGAGCCATTCCCTTAGTTCAAGCCATCTTGGGGCGAAGTACGCCGGGACGTTCCGGCGAACCCTCCGAACGCCGGCCTGGAGCGGTCAACCGTTCACGCGCTGTCACGGGGGCGAAGCGTCAGAGGACCGATGCCGAAACGAACGGACATTCAGAAGATCATGCTCATCGGCTCCGGGCCGATTGTCATTGGCCAGGCCTGCGAGTTCGACTATTCGGGAACCCAGGCCTGCAAGGCGCTGCGGGAAGAGGGCTACACGGTCATTCTCGTGAATAGCAATCCCGCCACGATTATGACCGACCCGGAAATGGCCGATCGGACTTACGTCGAACCCCTGACGCCCGACACGCTGGAACGCATCATCGAGCGGGAGCGGCCCGACGCCCTCCTGCCGACGGTTGGCGGCCAGACCGGGCTGAACCTCGCCAAGGACTTGGCCGAGAGCGGCGTGTTGGACAAGTACGGTTGTGAACTCATTGGCGCGCGCCTCAACGCCATCCGCAAGGCGGAAGACCGGGGCCTCTTCAAGAACGCCATGGTGTCCATCGGCCTTGAGGTGCCGGAGAGCGAGGTGGTGCGCGATCTAGAGTCGGCCCGCGAGTTGGGTCAGCGCTTGAATTACAAGGCGATCGTGCGTCCGGCCTACACCCTGGGCGGGGCCGGCGCCGGCGTGTCGTTCAACCGCGAGGAGTTCGAGCACATCGTCAAGTGGGGCCTGGAGCAGAGCCCCGTCCACGAGGTGCTGCTGGAAGAGTCCGTTCTTGGCTGGAAAGAATTCGAGCTGGAGCTGATGCGGGACCTCAACGACAACGTTGTGGTGATATGCAGCATCGAGAACTTCGACCCCATGGGGGTGCACACCGGCGATAGCATCACCGTGGCCCCCGCGCAGACCCTGACCGACAAGGAATACCAGGTGATGCGCGACGCCGCCATCGCGGTCATCCGGGAGATCGGCGTGGATACGGGCGGCTCCAACATTCAATTCGCCGTGGAGCCGAGCACGGGCCGGATGGTTGTCATTGAGATGAACCCCCGTGTGTCCCGCAGCTCCGCCCTCGCGTCGAAGGCCACGGGATTCCCCATCGCCAAGATCGCCGCGAAGCTCGCCGTCGGCTACAGTCTCGACGAGATCCCCAACGACATTACGCGCCTCACGCCGGCGTCTTTTGAGCCGGTCATCGACTATTGTGTGACGAAGATCCCGCGCTGGGCCTTCGAGAAGTTCCCGGGCGCCAACCAGCGTTTGACCGTGCAGATGCAGAGCGTGGGCGAGGCCATGAGCATTGGCCGGACTTTCAAGGAGTCGCTGCAGAAAGGCATTCGCTCCCTGGAAATCAACCGCCACGGCCTCGGGGCCGACGGCCGGGAGAAATCGCTTACGGGACAGCCGGATACCGAGGAGGAGAAGCAGAAGCTCCTCACCGCGGTGCGGACGCCGCGGCCCGAACGGCTTCTATGGCTAGGCCAAGCCTTCCGGGCTGGCGCCACCGTGGAGGAACTCCACGAAGCCACGGAGATCGATCCCTGGTTCCTGCGGGGTCTCCAGGAGATCGTTCAAATCGAGGCGGAGTTGCGGGAAGGCGATCCCCAGGATCCCGCGATATTGCGGAAAGCCAAAGAGGCCGGGTTCTCGGATAACCAGCTCGGCGCGATGTGGAACATGGCGCCCATGGCCGTGCGCGCCTTGCGGAAGCGCCACGGCGTCACGCCCACTTTCAAGCAGGTGGACACCTGCGCGGCCGAGTTCGAAGCCTACACGCCCTACTATTACTCCACCTACTCCGACGAAGATGAAGTCACGCCCTCCGACCGGCGGAAGATCATGATCATTGGCGGCGGCCCGAACCGGATCGGCCAGGGCATCGAGTTCGACTACTGTTGTGTGCACGCCGCCTTCGCCCTGCGCGAGGACGGCTATGAGACGATCATGGTCAACAGCAATCCGGAGACCGTCTCCACCGACTACGACACGTCGGACCGGTTGTATTTCGAGCCGGTGACGCTGGAAGACGTGCTGAACATCTATGATCGCGAACAGCCTTCCGGCGTCATTGTCCAGTTTGGAGGGCAAACGCCGCTCAACCTCGCGGCGGGGCTGGAGGCCGCGGGCGTTCCCATCATCGG
>SLHB01000053.1 GCA_007136375.1 Candidatus Hydrogenedentota bacterium | reverse complement strand
ACAACGCTGCCAGCGCGGTCCGCCTGCGTTGGCGAACCGCGCCAGCAACGTTTCAGGGGAACTTCCAAACCGTTCGTGGAGCGGCGCGGGGAGCGCGCTAGCTCGGCTCGTTCAGTCCGAGCTAGCGGGACCGAAGCGCTGCAAGCGCTCCTGCCTCCACTGCTCCCGCTCCTCGTCGGTCATCTGCTCGAACTGCGCCTGCTGTTCCTGGGCTTGGCGCGCCTCGACGCGCGCGGGATCGTTCTGGACCGCGACGACGCCCAGCACTATCGCCACGACGGCGACGCCGAGGCCGGCCATGGAGCGGGACTTGTTCGGCCCGTCCTCGCTCTCGGTCATCAGGCCCGCCGCGCCCCAAGCGGCGGCGATAACAGGCACGAGGAGGAGCAGATACGGGCTTGGCATAAACCGGTGCATGGCCGGCATGAGCAGCACCGCAATAACCAGGAGGAGGCCCACGGCGGCCGCGGCCACGCTGATCTTCCACGGCGCCGGCGCGCGCCGGACGCTATGGACGAGGACCCGCTCCTCGATGGACTCTTCCTGGGCTTCTTCTTCGTCGAGAACGCCGCCGCCTCCGGCCACGGCCCCTTCGCGGCGATCCTTCTCCCGGCCGCGGTCTCTCTTCTTGCGGGCGGCCCGGCGCTCTTCCCGCTTCGCATCGCACTTGACGCACAGCGTCTGGTTTTTCGAGGAAGCGCGGGCGTGTTCGAAACACGCCATCTGGCTGCACTCCTCGCATACGACGCCGCACTCCTCGCACAGGAGCTTGCCGCAGGTCCCGCACGAACCTACCGAGGTGCGGGTGTTACATACCATGCACTCCATAAGACCCCCTTCTGTTCCTCGCCTTTGCCGCGCGCCGGCTGGCGCCCCGCGGAATCCTCCGCGTCACCACGTGACCGTGATGAACGGCTCCAAACCAGCGTACTGCGGATCATCCGGGTAGTAGCGGTACCGGGGTTCGAAATCCACGCCCATGGGCCGGTTCCCACACCAAGGCGGCACGCCGCGCAACGCCGAGCCGTCCCACAGGTTCATCCGCATGAAGTCGATGAAGTCCGTGGTGTAGGGCAACTGCTCTGTCGAAAGGAAGAACCACGGCTGCGTCTGATCCCGCGTTTGATGGTAGCGGACGAAGCTTACGTGGCCGTCGAGATAGAGCACGTTGCCGCCCAAGGGGAAGTGGTTCATCTGGGTGACGCGGTTCGCCACCGGCGTGTCGAACAAAACGGGAATCTGCGTATCCGACACGGCCGTGGCCGCGGGATTGTTGATGTCCCGGATGAAGCGCGCGCCTACATTGACGGACGTCCGGTAGAACACGTTACCGCCTCTGCTCCCGTGGGTGTAATTGATCGTGCCCCGGGGCCAGGCGTGTTCCGGCACGACGAGATTGCCGCGCATGAAGTCCACTTCGCCGTTCCACATCCGGCGCGACAGCTCCGTCCATAGGAACAGGGCCTGCTCCTCCGTCGTCACGGCGAAGGGCATGTAGGTGTAAAGCTGGCTCGTGACGCACTCGGGGTCGAAGCGGGCCCCTTGCAACCGGTTCAGCGCTTGCCGGCCCGGATGATTCTCGTTGGCGCTTGCGAGCTGGTTGAGGTCCAAGTGGCTCGCCATGTGCCGGCGGTCGAAGGTGACATCCGTGAACCACAGATCCCTCTCCAAATCCCAGGCTGTAGCGCCCGAAGGACAGACCATCACCTCAAGATCGCTGATGTAGTCCGGATACAACACCCGCGCGTCGAAGGAATAGTTGTTCCGCATCAGCCGCCGCGGATACTCGCCGGGCAAGAGGGTGGTAATGCGTTCGTCGAAAAGCCGGATGTTCTCCTGGCCGAAAAGCCGGTTCGGATGGCCAGGGGGGAGCATGTCGCCATGCTCGTTCGCGTACATCAGAAAGGCGTATCCCATCTGCCGCATGTTGTTGGAGCAGGACACGCGGTTGGCCGCTTCCCGGGCCCGCGCCAACGCGGGCAAGAGGAGCGCCGCCAGAATGCCGATGATGCTGATCACAACGAGGAGTTCAATGAGCGTGAACCCCAAGGGTCTGCGCTTCGGTCCCATAACTCCGCTCCTTCATGCCGGCCGCCGGCCGACCTTTCCCACGCCCCCTGGCGAACAGCCTGAGCAGCGGCCGGGGCGCGCCGGGGATGCCGCGTCATTCTTCGCCGAATTGCCTAATCCACGCATTCGGCGCTCTGTACGTTGCTTCCACACTCTACGCGGCATCGTAACACGTCGCCGCTTTAGTGTCAATACCGATGCGTGCACGGAAAATACGCTTTCACTTATCAAGATTGGCGCCAATTATTCTGAAACTTCCGCGGCCTCTTCCAGAGCGATCCGCAGAGCCGCCATACCCCCAGAAACGTTCTAAGCCATGGCGCGCCCGCCCATGACTGTGGTATAACCCCGATGCGTTCCGCCGGGAAGGCCGCGCCGCGTGACAAGGGCCAATCACATCACGAAACCATTCCACCCGGACGGCGAACCGCCGCGCCGCGAAGGCGCGGCGGACGCTCATGCCTATGCTGCGAACCATACGCTATTACTACCTGAAAACGGTGCGCCAACGGGACACGCCGGAGCAGATCGCCGGCGGGATGGCCATTGGCGTGTTCTTGGGCATGGTGGGGCCTCCGGGCATTCAGATGGTGATCGCCTTTGGCGTGGCGGCGCTGTTCCGTTGCAACCGCGTCGTGGCGGCCATGGCCGTTTGGGTGACCAATCCTCTCACCATGCCGTTTATCTACTCGGCGCAGCTCTACTTGGGGAGCTTCATCACGGGGATCACGGTGCGGGACATCGTGCCAACGACGCAGGAAGAGTTCTGGCAGTTCATTACGAACATTCGAAGCCATGGCCGGGCCATACTGGTCATGACCGTGGGCGGGCTTATCGTGGGGACCGTCTCCGGGATCGTCAGCTACTACGCCACGAAGTCGGCTGTAATCACCTACCGGAATAAGAAGGAAGAGCGGCGCCAGACCCGGCGCTTGGCGGCGCAAGGCCTGCTGAAGCCCGTGCTGCCGAGTCAGGGCCATCCCCCTCCCAAACCGCCGGAGCACAAGCCGTGACGGCTCCGGATCACGGTGGAGACAACCCCCTCGACGCCCTGATGCCCCCCTTGCGCCAAGGCGTGCTGTGCGCCACGGTGCTCAACGCCGATCTATGGTTTCCACTGGAAGAATTGGCGTCCCGTTGCGGGGCCCAGCCCGAGGAGGCCGCCGCGGAAACGCGGGCGCTTGCGAACGCGGGCATCCTGGAGTGGGACGCCGCCAAGTCCCGGACGCGCGCCCGCGCCGCGTGCCCCTTTCTCCCCGAACTCCGGGCCCTGCTCATCAAAACGGCAGGCGCCGCCGCGCCGATCGGGCGCATGCTCGCGCCCTTCGGCCAACGGGTGCGGGCCGCCTTCATCTACGGATCCATGGCGCGGATGGAATCGGACAGCACGAGCGACATCGACCTCATGGTCGTTGGGGAGGTCTCCATGACGGAGCTGACCCGGCCCGTGCGCGCCCTCGAATGGAGCCTCGGCCGCGAAATCCACCTTTCCCTCTTCACGCCCGCGCGCTTCCGGGACAAGCTTCGGGAGGGAAACCATTACCTGACGATGACGATGAAACGGGAGAAGCTCTTTGTCCAAGGGGGACCAGACGCCCTGGCGCAAATTGTTGAAGGCGCGGCGGATTAAGCCGCACGAGACAAGCCGCAAGGAAATCGACGATCTCCGCGCCGTCGTGGAGCGGGACTTGGCGGACGCGGCGATTCCGGAGTTGTCGGCGGACCGCCGCTTCGCCACGGCGTACAACGCCGTCCTCCAGGCGGCGAAAATGGTCATCGCCTGCGCGGGGTTCCGCATCGCCGCCGTGGGCCACCACCAGATGACCTTCGAGGCCATCGAAGCCGCCATGGGCGACGAAGTGGCCCGTTGGGCCGACTACTTCGACGGCTGCCGCCGGAAACGGAACCTCCTTGACTACGACATGGCGCAAGTCGCCACGGAAGACGAAGCCCAGGCGCTCCTGGAGGAGGCGCGCCGGTTCCGCAACTACACCGAGCGCTGGATCGCCCGCCATTACCCCGCATACGCCCGGCGCGAAGACGCCTGAGGGGCTCCCGCGGGCTCCCGCGAAATAATCCCCCGCCGCGTTCGGCGCAAGCGAACGCAACGGGGGAAGAGTGTCTCCTGGATTCAGGGGTTGTACGCGGATCAGGCCTGTTCGCGCCGCCGCCGGTACACGTACATGGCCCCCAGACAGGCGAAGCCGATGCCGAAGAGGGCTATGGTGTCCGGCTCCGGAATGATCTGAGGCGGACCGGGCGGACGGGGATTGGGGCCAGGCGGCCCGAACCGCGGAAGCCCGGGGGTGACAAAGGAAGGCGGGAACAAGCCGAGGCCGCCAGACGATGGGTCCCCCATCATAGCTAGCAATGGGAACGCCAACGCCGCCGCGGAATAGGGCAGAATGAAGCCGCCCGGCCCAAGATGGAGCTCCACGGCGAGGCCCGTGAAGCCCAGATCCGCCCTGTCATAGGGGTGTTCTTCCCACACTAGCAAGAAGGCGTTGTCTTCTGGGCTGTTGTATACGATGAGGTGTTGCTCGTCCGCCCAGGCGCTGTCGTTCAAGGCCGGGTCGCTATGCCAGATCTGGCCCGTGCCTTCGGAGCGCATGTAAAAGCCCACCGCGTCCCCCGCGGAGAACGATTCCTCGAATTCGCCCCGTTCCAGAATGCCGGTCGCGGTCACCGTGAACAAATCGCGGCGATCCACCTCCCCGCCGTCCGTGTCCACGTAGTATCCGAAGGTCTTGTCGTGCCCCGCGAAGCGCGAGCGCGCCTCCGCGGTGACGCGTCCCGCGCCGGGTTGAAAACGCTGCGCGGGCTCGATGCGCAACGGCTCCAACTCGCGGTTCGTCACATACTCGGTCTCGTACAGCGCGTTGAAGATCTCGTACAGGTTGAGCGTCTCGTCTTCCGGCGTCCAAGGCTCCACGGGGACCAACCCCACGCTCGCCACAACCATCACCGCGCCGAGAAATGTCGTCTGCATCTTGGCGCCTCCCACCCTTTTTTTCGCCGCCTGGCGGCTCGGGTCCAGTAAACGCTTCTCCCCGGCCCCGTGTCGCTCCACCACCCTGCGTTCTTCGTGCAACCCTGTCATCGGCGGGCGCTCTCGCCCACAGTGATACTATGATTATACTCGATCTCCCGGAGCATATGCGCCACACCGGAACACAAAGGCAAACCTCAACACCCTGCTGCTACGGACGGACCAGCGCGAACCGCGGCGGCGATGCTATCATAGGGGGCGCGGAGGAAGCGCCCAATGCCGGTGGCGCAAGCGATAAGGATGCGCTCTGATGGTCAAGCACGTCAAGACACTGTCGGCTTTGCCGCGTGTCGCCGCAGCGGAAGAACTGTTGAAAAAGGACTGGGCGGTTCGCTTTTCTTTCGACGGCCGCCCGGACGACATACCGCCGGATCGGGGCGGCTCGAAGTCCGTTCACGTCAGCAGTTGACCTTGATCGAAGAAACCCCCTGCCGTCCAGCGCGAGCCGGAGGCAGGGGGCGCGAAAAGACCTAGCGTCGTCGTCCCCCCGGACCCACGTCAGTCCAAAGGCTTCACGTAGAGGTTCCGGAACTGGACGAGGCTCGAGGCCGGTCCGTATTCTTCCGTCTCTGCGTTGTAGCTGCCGTGGAATTGCAGGGCGAGAGGGCCTTCCTCGGCGACGCCGGGGAGTTGGGCGTGGTCGAGAACCACTTCGCCGTTGAGAATGACGGACAGCCGGTCGCCGATCATCGTGATCACGAAGGTGTTCCATTCGCCGATCTCATTGTCCGCCGCGACCCGGGGCGTCACGCCGGCGCGCACTTCCGCGGGCATCGATTGGTCCATGCGGTAACCGTAGACTTCGCCGGAGCCGACGGGCCAGTTCCAAATGTTCACCTGGGCCTTGGACTGGCCGCGCAGGTAGATGCCGGAGTCCGCGTTTGGCCGCTCGACCGTCACCACATTGCCTTCGTCATCCGTGACGAAGGCGCCGTCCGGCGCGATGAGCGGCAGGTTCTCGATGGTGGGCGCGTCGGTGATACGCCATTCCGCGTACAGCATGAAGTCGCCAAACTCATCTTCGGTCCACACATCGCCGCCCACCCCGGGCGAACGCGCGGGATCGCAATCGATGGTCCCATCCACTATGGCCCAAGGCCCGTCTTCCGGCACTTCCCAGCCGGTGAAGTCCTCGCCATTGAACAACGAGATCCAGCCGTCGCCGGACAAGGGGGGCGGCTCCTCCGCCGCGGCGGGCATAACGACCAAGGCAAGAGCGATCATCGGCGCAAACAGGCAACGCATAATCATGTACCAATTCCTCTCCGTTGAATTGAGTTCAGCCATCCAGCACAAGGCGTGCTCCACGGGCGGCCACGTTTCAGCCCCGCCGTGTCCGGGGCAGAATACTCCCGCCGCCGCGCGCTTATCAAACCGTCGCGGTTCCGTCAGTGCCCGGGCTTGTACACGGCCAGCCAGACCGCCAACGTCCCCAAGGCCAGCACCAAGGCGATGCGCGCCGCCTCGGCGCCAACGCCTCGCTTGTAGAGGGCTATGACCCCGCCCAGGGCGAGCCAGATGACAACCTTGCCCCACACCCACGCGGGCCAGGGCCAATGGATGCCCATGCGGGCGAGGAGCCCGAAACCCGCCACGAGCAACAGCAACAGGCCGGCCCCGTGGAGGATGCCCGTCCAGCGCCGGAGCGTCTTTTGGGCGGCTTCGTCCACTTTGAGCTGCATGAGGCTCGCGCCGAACCCGAAGAACACAAACAGCACGCCCACGACATGCAACACCGTATAGGCTTGATACGTAATCATCCATTTCCTTTCATGGCGCCATGCGCTCCGGCGGGAACAGCCCTCGCCGCAAGCTTATTACGCGCCGAACAGGGCGTTGGGCCGGTCCCAACGGATCCGCGCGATGAAGACGCTGCCGTCGCTTCCATGGGCGTCCACGCCTGGGGGCTGCATCCATTCCGCCACGGTCACCCAGGTCTCCTCCGCGCTGACATCGGTCACGCCGAAATTGCCAAGACGCGCGCCCCGCTCGGGAACGAGGATCTGCTCCGTCGCGCGAATCACGCACAGCCGCTCCGGATCTACCTGAGCCATGAACAAGGGCGCCCGGTGGCGGAACACATGATCGTTGTCCGCCCCGCGCCGGGTGTAGACGAGGAACAGGGCGCCGCTGTGGATCACCCAATGCTGTTGCGTATTGTAGTTGCCCAGGTCTTCGCCATCATCAAAGGTCCAAGGCCGGATGGGCTCGAAGTCCAATCCGTCCGCGCTCCGCGTCACGTAACCCCGGAGGTCATTGCGGATCGTCAAGTAGTACTCGCCCCCGAACCGGGCCAGCGAGGGTTCGTGAAGGCCCCGGGTGCCGTCGTCCACGCTCAGCCAGGCCCCGTGGTCCTCGTAGCGCAGCCTTGCGCCGTCGAAGCCGCACCGGAGCACGCAAACGCGCGAGCGTGCTCCCCGGCCCACGCCATACACCGGCAGGAGTATCGCGCCGCCGGGCAGATCGTGCCGTTGGGTGCAGCCCGCGCCCAGGTTGTAGAAGGCGTCCTCGTCCGGCATGGACAGCCGCCTCCACCGGGACCACGCGCCGGCGGCCGGGTCATAGCACGCGTAGGCCGTATGGCGGGGCCGCGGACTCATCACGCGTCCATCCTGATACTTGACCGTGTGCCCCGTGCCCAAGAGGACGCCCTGGGACGCGTGCCATCGAGGCCAGAAGTCGCTGAGCGCCGCTTGTGAGTCCCCTTCTCCGTCCACCGTGACCGTTTCTTGGCCTAAAGTTCGAATCTCCCGGGGTTCGGACCAATTCGCGCCCGAATCATTGGAATGCAGGCCGTAAACGGCGTCAAACAGGTCCGAACCGGAGAGATCTTTCAGGTTCATCGTCATGACAACGCGGGAGCCGCCGTCGCTGCCGGCGCCAGGCGCGACGCCCGCCCGCGCGTGAACCCAGCAGCTCGCTCCATCATAGCGGCGCGCCGGCGTTTCAAGCCCGATGGCGTAACCTGGTCCGTCCGCCGCCGCCCCAACGGAGCGCCAAACCGGGCGCAAGCCCCAGCCAAGCCCGCCCGCCAGCGCGGCCGACAGGAAATCCCGCCGTGTCATCATCGCAGCGGCCCTTTCACGCTTCCCCGGCTCCAGCCCCGCGAACAGGAACTGGCGGCGCGCCTGTTCAGAGGGTCCAACCGGGCCGGTACCCCCGTTGCAGGTAGCCCTCGGCCTCATGGGCGTTGGGGATGGCGAAGCGCTCCGCATCCCACTCCAGGGTCCGGCCGCTGCGGTAGGCCACGTTCCCCAGGAGCACCGTTTCCGTGATGCGCATCGAATATCCGAAGTGGCACAGCGTTTCGCCCTCGCCGCGGCAGGCGTCGACCCATTCCTGGTGATGTCCCACGGAAGGGGTGATGGTGGGGTCCGGCGGCTCGTACCCCGCGAGTTCCTCCGCGGGAACCGGAGTCTGGGTGCGCCAGTCCACGCTCTGCAGCTCGAACACCGTGCCGGCGAGCCCGCCGGGGACCGCGGCCACCCGTTCCAGAAGCCGGTCCAGCCAGCGGCCGGCGTCCCGCGCCCCCTCCATGAAGGGCATGGCCATGACCGCCGTGTGGTCGTAGTGGTCCAGGGACCGGACGAAGTTCTGGGCGAACCAGGCCTCGGACTCGGGCTCGAGGACCACCCGGGCGTAGAGGTTCCGGGCGGAGCGAGCCGCGGGCCGGTGCCGGCGGACCACCTCCATCATCTCGTCGGTGAGCTCGAAGAGCGCATCGGTGCGCTCCCGCACCGTGGGGAGTCGACCCGGCTCGTCGGGGAAGGCCGCGGCGTCCTCGTGGTCGTTCAGGTAGGCGTCGTCGTGGAAGAGGACGCCGTCGAAGGCGGCATGCCGGGCCAGGTCCTCGTAGATCTCGGAAATGATGCGCCGGGCCTCGGGCTCCCAGGGGGAGAGCCGCCAGTAGTCGGGGCGGCTT
>SLHB01000521.1 GCA_007136375.1 Candidatus Hydrogenedentota bacterium | reverse complement strand
GGATCAAGTGACGCCCTGGCAGGCCGTCCCGCGTGCGTATGTTCACCTGGAACGGCAGGCGTTCGCCCGCGTTGATGGTGTCGGGCGCGATAACCGAGATCTCCCGCACTTCGTAAGGAAGTATGGAATACAACGCCGCCTCACCCCGGCCGAGGCGCGGCGAAATCGACCCGGGACGCCGGACCCGTTCGCCCGCCCGCATATCGTAGACGTACCCGCCCGTGTCCAAGTCCAGCCGCGGCCGTTGCGAGGCGGGTCCCCGGTGAGGATCCCGCAGCAGCGCCAAGATTTCGGCGCGCCCGTACCGGAATCCCGCCCGCTGGCCGTCCAGGCGGCTAGGGGATCCCACGCTCATGTCCTCGACGATGGGCCGCGCTCCCATGCGCCGCAGCGCGCCGTCCATGAGCGTGCGCAAGGCCTCGTCGTTTCCGTCGTTCCCGGTCTCGGAATCGAGGGTGGGGTAGACCGGCATCACGTGGTTCAACAAGAGCGTTTGCCCGGCGCCGTTTCCGGCCGCGTTCGAGTCCTCTTCGGCGTCCTCGCGGGGTTCGTCCTCGCCGCCGCGCCACAGCCAGAGTCCCGCCGCTCCGGTTTCCGCGCTGGGTTGCGCGTCCACGTTCTCCAGGCCGCCGCCGGCGCGGATGTCTGCGAGCCGGCCGCGGACGGAGCGGGTTTCGTCGTCGAAGCGCACCTCCACGCTTTCCACGACGGCGGGCCGCGCGCGGCCTTCGTCTCCCGCCACGCCGAAGAGCCCGGCGAGGCTTCCGTCGAGCCCGTCCACCCCCGCAAGGCTCAGATTCGCGAGGGGGACGCCGTAAGCGTTGAATTGGCCCGGCGTAAGGTCCGCGATAAGGGCGCCGCCGTTGGCGTGATACGCCCGTATAGCCGAGGCCTCGTCCGGCGAAAGGGCCCGGGTCATGGGCAGTATCAGGATGCGATATTCGTTCATGCGCGCCGTGTGCAGATCCTCCGGGCCCACGAATTCCGGTTGATAGCCCAGGTCTAGGAGCAGTTGCAGGAAACTACGTTGCGCTTGCCCGTTCGTGTCCTTGCCGCCGAACGCCGGGTCCGCGAGATTGAGGTAGTGGCTGGGGCGGCTATCATAGATGGCGATCCCTGAGTGGCCCCGTTCCGCCTCCCGCAGCAACTGGCCGACGCCTCTCTTGAGTTCGGCCATCTCCGCCGCAATGGTCTCGGCAAAGGGCTGGGGCGCGCCGCATGGACGCAACGCCACGGGGAAATGGTTAGGGCTGTGGCTGGCGTCCACGCCAGTGAGCCACAAGCCGGCGGTCCCTTGAACGGCGGCGTGCCACGGGAGCCATGCCGGCGTTGCGGGACCCCAGGAGCTTGGCTCCACGCCCGCGATGACGCCATAGTGTCCCAATGGATGGCGGGCCGAGCGGATCTTCGCCATGGCGAGGGGATCCGGCGGCAGGCCGAGAAGGGGCAACTCCTGGGCGAGCCGGCGCCAATCATAGCCCGCCAACGTCAGCCGGCTGTCCGCCGCGGTGAAACCCGCGCGGCTCTGGGGATACTCCGCCAAGACCGCGTCGCGGCCGTCCTGGTGTACGCTGAGGAACACGGCGTCCATGAACTGGCGAAAGGCGATCCACGGCGCGTACGCCCAGGCCTCCCGGGCCTGTTCGAGGGTGACCGGAGTAATGTGGTCCCAGTGGGCGTACTCGGTGTGCCACGCGGCGTTCAGCGCGTCCAGCGAACCCTGGAACTGGGCTTGAAGCCAAGCCTGAAAGACGCTCGTGCAGGAGTCGTCCAGACACACCTCGTCGCCTCCATGGGCGAGGGCGTTGCCGTGCCCCAGGGAGTATAGGGGCGGACCCGCGTCCCAGGGCGCTTGGACGGACTGTTCCAACGCGGCGTCCTGCGCGGCGCGGAAGGCGGGGTCCGTCAGGCAGGGCGTCCGCCCGTTGGACGGGTTTCCAGACGTGGGCGCGTGGCTGACCAGGGCGCGGATCTGCCGCAAGCCCGCCTCCCGCAGGGCGAAGCTCGGACCGGCGCCGGCCTCCGTAAGGATCGTGTCCACCCCAAGCTCGGCCAACGCCTGGTGCATGCGCCGGACGTTGTACTCCATGCCGCTCCGGGCGAATGCGCCGAAATGGAATCCGCCGGGATCGTCCCGCTGGCGGACGGGAAGATACACGTGCTCCGACGCGGCGGTGCGCAACTCATGGACGCCGAAGGGCTCGGAGACGCTGTCCACGAGGAAGACCTGAACCTTCACCAGGGGGCTTATTAGGTCCGCGAAGCCCACCGTGGTTTGCACCGCGCCTCCGTCTTCGGAAATGGGGTGATACTGCTCGGCCACCAGGCGGTCCCAGGCGTCCGTGGCGCGGATGTACAGCGTGAAGGGCCGGGGCTGATGGAAGTGCGGCCGCGCGTTCAGGGACACGTCCAGACTGTCGTGGGGCATGAGAATGTTCTTGGAGAACGTAAGCTGATCGAACTCCGGCCAGCCGTCCACTTCCATCGGCTCCGTGTGCCACATGGCGACTCGGCCGCGCCGAAGCAAGAACAGGTCCACATAGTACGAGCCCGGGCCCACGTTCAGGTATATCGTGTAATCCTCGTCCCCTCCGCGCAGGGGCGTTTCATAGGCGTAGACCAGGCGCCGTTCCCGGCCGGGCTCGCGTATTTGCACGGCGACGTCGTAGCGCCGCGGCGCGGGCTCGGCGAAGCGGACGCGGTGGGGCCGGTAGGGCTGGCCCGCGGCGGCGTCCCGCATGCGTTGGATGAAGGGTTCGGGCAGGTCCGGCGGCGCCTCCTCGTCCTCGGGACCGGCGGGGCCCTCGTCGGCGATCTCCAGCACTTCCATGGGCGGCTCCCATCCCGCCGCCCAACACGCGGCGCGGATGACGAGACTCAGGTAGGTCTCGGCGTGCATCCATTCCGCTTCGTGAGGCTGCGTGAGGGGCGGGAGAAGGAAATGGCGCTCGGCGGGGCCGCCCGCGTACGTCAGCTCCACCACCCGTCCTTCCCCGAGCGTGGCCGCGCGGATCATGTCATTGGCGCCAGCCCATTCTGGCGTGCCCGAGGCCCCCGCCCCCCGGAGCAGGAAACCGGGCGTCTCCACGGCCTCCATCGCATCATAGAGCGGGGCCAGCGCCTCGTCCGAGTCGGGTTCGCCGTAGTGTGTGAGGAGGAGGCCCGCGCCTTCCGCGACCTTTTCGGCGATGGCTTCCAACAACGCGCCGGGTTGACGGGACCAATCGATGTTTCCCGCGATGATGATGTCCTGCCGCCGGTTCATGGCGCCGGCGAATCCTTCCAGAACATCCGCGGCGCGCAATCCCGGCCAATCCGCCCAAGGCGCCGGCGCGCTGGGTCCAGGTTGCTCGCGGCTCCAGAGGCCCACGGTCTGGAGGTCCACGTCGAGATGCTCCCGGAGGAAGACCGCGTCGTGGAGGGTGTACCGGGGGGCGATGACCACGGCGCGAAGCGTCCCGCCTTCAAGCGGTTTGGCCCATGGGCGCTCCGGCGGCGCCATCGTTTGTACCAGGCTGGCGTCCGTTTCGAAGGGAATGGCGCTGGCGCCGTTCGGCGTAGCCGCGAACAGACAGAAGAGAATCGCGGGCAATAGGACGCCCCTGGGTCCGGAGAAGCCCCTGGGGACGGCGCGGCGGGCTGGTGACATGCTTGCTAAGTGCTCCACTGCAGCGGGTGACTTCATCTAGTATTGCGGGCCTCAAGGTCCTGGCGGCGCGGGCGCTCGCTTTACGGTGCGAACGGCCGCCCGCCCGGGAGAGCCCTGCCCAAGAGGCTTCGCCAGTGGCGTCAGGCCTCCGTGCCGCGCGGCCTGCCCTGGCGAAACACGAACGCTAGTGTATCAGAAAGGCCCGGAATCGCCGCGAGTTCGCGTCGAGAGCGCCATCGCGCGGGGCGGCGCCGGGCTCAACCGGAAAGCGGCGAAATCGCCTTGATATGGTCCCGGAAACCGCCTAGACTGCGGTTGGTTCTATCGGGATTCTTGCAAGACGCGGGGCCGATGCCGAGGAGGATACGGATTATGCCGAGTCAAAGGGGCGCCACGGGGTTGGCGGGACGGATCGTGTGCGTTGGAATCGCGGCGGCCGCGGTGTCCACGGGTTGGGCGGCCGCGGATGAAGAGGAGAGCGCGCTGTCGTTCACGGCCCGGTCCCGCTCGGCGCCGGAGGATGGCGGGGTTCGCGTGGACCATGAGCCGGTGCGCTGGGATCCCTCCAAGACGGCCGCTGTTGTGTGCGATATGTGGGACGCCCATTGGTGCGAGGGGGCGACACGCCGGGTGGCGGAGATGGCGCCGCGCATGAACGATTTGCTGCATGAACTGCGCCGTCAAGGCGTCCTTATCATTCATGCGCCCAGCGACACGATGGACTACTACGACGGGACGCCGCAGCGTCAGCTCGCCCAGGCGGCGCCGGTAGTGGACACCGAGGTCCCGCTCCAGGGGTGGATGTCCCTGGATCCAGAGCGGGAGCCGGCGTTGCCCATCGACGACTCCGACGGCGGCTGCGATTGCGAGCCCCAGTGCGAGCAGGGAGGCCCTTGGACGCGGCAGATCGCGGAGATCGACATTGAGGAAGGGGACGCAGTCACCGATAGCGCCGAGGCTTATTACCTCATGCGGGAGCGGGGTGTCGAGAACGTGCTCGTCATGGGCGTGCACGTCAACATGTGCGTCCTAGGCCGCCCCTTCTCGATCCGGCAGATGGTCACGCAGGGTCAGAACACCGTTCTGGTCCGCGACCTGACGGACAGCATGTACAACTCCCGCATGCCCCCGTATGTCTCCCACGTCGAGGGGACGGAACTCGTCGTTGAGCATATCGAAAAATACTGGGCGCCCTCCACGGTGTCGGCGGATTTTCTGGACGGACCGCCGTTCCAGTTCGCCGAAGACGGGAGTTCCGCGGCCGGCGGCGCGCTGTGACGGTGTTGGGTTCTAGACAGCATTCGACAGGGAGTGAGGGACACATGGCGATGACGAGACGGCAGTTTCTGAGTAGCAGCGGCGCGGCAATGATTGCTGGGACAATGGCGAAACGCTCCGTGTTCGGCGCGAACGATCGGATCAGCCTAGGGTTTATCGGTTGCGGTCACCGCGGGACGCGCGTTACCGGCGGGCTCATGGAGGAAGGCGCGCGGCTCGCCTATCTCTGCGACCTGCGGCGGGACCGGATGGAAAGCGCATGGGAGTTTCTGTCCCATGCGCAAGACACGCCGCCCACAATGGTCCACGACATGCATGAAGTGTTCGCGGATGACAGCGTGGACGCGGTGGTCATCGGTACGCCGGACCATTGGCACGCCGTCCCCACGGTATGGGCCTGTCAAGCGGGCAAGGACGTCTACGTCGAGAAGCCCGCGTCGCACAATATCTTCGAGAGCCGGAAGATGGTGGAGGCGGCGGAGAAATACGGCCGTATCGTCCAACTGGGGACGCAGAACCGGTCCGCCGCCTACATGCGCGCCGCCCGCGAGCGCATCGCGAATGGCGATCTCGGCGCCATCGGGTTGGTGAAGGTGTACAACCTGCTGCCAGGCGGCCCGTTTCACCTCAACGAGCCGGAGGATCCGCCGGACAGTTTTGTGGAGGGCGGCTGGGACATGTGGCTCGGCCGAACGACCCGATCATGGCCTTACCATGCTAACCTGTTCAGCAACGGTTGGAAGCATTTCTGGGAGTTCACCGGCGGGGACATGGCCGACGACGGCATTCATCAGATCGACGCCGCCTTCATGGTCATGGGGGACCGGGGCGTTCCCCGGAGCGTCCGATGTATGGCAGGCCGCTATGTCCACGGCGGCGACGACAGCGAGCGGCCCGACGTTCAGGTGGTGGATTGGGATTTCGGAGACCACATTGTCACCTTCGAGTTGTCGGGCTACCCGGACTACATGCGCAAGACCGACGGGAGCACCCGGGCGGGGGACGCGTTTCCCGATTGGCGCACGAACGCGACGCGCATCGAAATCTACGGGTCGGAGCGGTTCATGTATCTTGGGCGCCACGGCGGCGGCTGGGTTATTCAAGAGGATGGGGAGACGGTAGACCGGATGTCGGGCGTTGTGCCCGATATGGAGCACTACGCGAACTTCCTTGAGTGCGTCCGGACCCGGGAACGGCCCGCCGGAGACATCGCCGTCACGCATGCAAGCAACGTGGCCATGCACATGGCGAACATCGCCCACCGCATGGGCAACACGGCGCTGAACTTCGACGCCCATACGGAGCGTTTCGACAACAGCGAAGCGAACGCGCACATTGACCCGCCCGGGCGCGAGCAATACAGCATGCCGGAGACAGTGTAGGGGCCTGCCGCGCCGGCCTTGGCGGCGGAGCGCGCCCTACGCCTGCTCGGCCGCGGCGGCGTTCTCGGGAAAGAACATCCCTTCTATGAAGGCGTTGTGGAAGGCGGGATCCTGGGACAGCTCCACATGGACGGCCTGACGGGCCAGGGCTTCAGCCTTTTCCCGGGCGGGCAAGGACGCCGCGGCCAGGCACGCGCCGCTTAGGGCGGTGTTGCCAGCGAAGACAATGCGTTCGCCCGGGACGGCCATGGGCAGGAGCCCTATCTGTTGGGCGTTCCCGCGCCGGATGTAGTTGCCGAAGCCGCCCGCGACGAGAATGCGGTCCAAGTCTTTCGGCGCAAGCCCGGCCCGTTTCAAGAGGACACCGATGCCCGCGCGGATCGCCGCCGTGGCGAGTTGGAGCTCGCGGATGTCCCGCTGGGTGACGGCCACCGTTTCGCCATTCCTGGCCTCCCAGAGCACGAAGGCGTTGCCCGCTTCCCCTGGAACGATCCGCCGCCGGATGGCCTCTGGGACGCTGACTGGGACGTCTTCGGCGTCCACGATAAGGCCTTGCGGCGCCAGGACCCCCAGGCGGAGGAGCTCCGCCGCCGCGTCAATGAGTCCGGAGCCGCAGAGGCCCGCCGGCGCGCCGCCGCCAATGACGTAAAGCCGGACATCGCCATCCTCCGTCCACACCTTCTCGATAGCGCCCGGCGCCGCCCGCATGCCCTGGGAGATGCGCGCCCCCTCGAAGGCGGGCCCCGCCGCGCAAGATGCGGCCAAGAGCTTCCCGTCGTGGGCGGCCACGATTTCTCCATTGGTGCCAATATCGATGAACAGCACGGGCCCTGCGTCGCCGTCGAGCCCCGTGGCGAGCAGCCCGGCCACCGTGTCGCCGCCCACGAATCCGCCGATGACCGGAAACACGTGAACGCGTCCGCGTGGATGGATCTTGACTCCCGCTTCGGCCGCGCCCACCCCGGCGCCCGCGCCGAGAGCGGGGACGAAGGGGACACGGCCCAGCGCCGTGGGATCGATGCCGAGGAGCAGGTGTTGCATGGCCGTGTTGCCAGCGAACACGGCGCCATAGATGTGCTCCGGCTGGACATCCGCGTCCGCGCAGAGCGTTTCGAGAAGGCCGCTGACCGCCTTGATGATGGCGCGGCGCAACGCTTCCAAGGCCTCCGGGCCCTCTTGGGCGTGACGAATCCGCGTTAGGACATCGGCGCCCCACGACATCTGCGGGTTCATGCGCGAGGCGCGGGCCGCCTCGCCGCCGCCATGGAGGTCTAGCAGCACCGCGCCGAGGGTGGTGGTTCCGATGTCGAAGGCGGCGGCGTAGTTCGCGCCGCGGGTGTCGCCCGGCTCCCAGGCGATGAGCCGCTCTCCCGCGAGGACCGCCGTCCCCGCGAAATCCGAGGCGCGCAAGCGTGCTGGCAGCTCGCGCAAGACCTCCAAGGAGGCGGAGAACGGCCCAGCGGCCTCCGCGAGCCGTGTTGTGTCTGGCCGATCATCGTCAAGGGCGGGCGCGGGGAGCCGCGCGTGAATCTTACGGCAGGGCCGCTCGGCATCCCCATCCGCGTGTTCCCCAGTGGCCATCAAGATCCGATGGAACACGGGCAGGAGGGAGGCCTCGGGGACCTCCACCACCATGTTGTTCGTCACTACGCTGCGGCAGGCCAGCCGCCAGCCGTCCGACCGTTCCGCCGCGCTCAGGGCGTCGCTTCCGGCGGCGTCCGTTGGCGGCGCGCCTTCCATGATCCGCACCCGGCACTTGCCGCAAGTGCCTTGGCCGCCACAGGGTGTGTTCAGCGTGACGCCGGCGCCCGCGGCCGCTTCAAGGAGCAGCGCGCCGGGCGGCGTGGAGACGGCGCGGCCCTGAGGGTGGAAGCGAATGACGATGTCGGGCGCGGGCATTAGCGGTGTTCCATTGTTGAGGCCTTCACGGGAAAGGAGCGTTGGGGCGCGTCTGCCTTTTGCCGCGAATCGCTTGTGTTGGCGGGATATCCGGGCTAGAGTAGGGCCTTCTCGGGCGCAACTGCCCCCTACCGAATCATTATAGAAGGGCGCGGGGGCGGGTGCAAAAGCGGAAGAGAGAATGAGTGCGCGGGGCGCGCGCCGCGGCGATCAGATCCGCGCGGCGGCGGAAAACAGCGGAAGGAGGAAAACGAGGAATGAGCAATCCGGAACGGCAACGGCTGGCGGAGGCGGCCCAGAAACGGGCGCACTGGCGGCGCTGGGGGCCCTATTTATCCGAGCGCCAGTGGGGCACGGTCCGGGAAGATTACTCCGGGGACGCGAATCCGTGGGCCTACCTTCCCCACGACGCGGCCCGCTCCTACACCTATCGCTGGGGCGAGGACGGCTTGGCCGGCTGGTCGGACAATCACCAGCGGCTCTGTTTCGCCGTGGCTCTGTGGAACGGCCAGGACCCCATCCTGAAGGAGCGTCTCTTCGGCTTGACCAACCACGAAGGCAACCACGGCGAAGACGTGAAGGAATACTATTGGTATGAAGACGGCGTGCCCAGCCACGCGTATATGCGCTACCGTTACCGCTATCCCCACCAGGCCTTCCCCTACGACGAACTGACCGCGTCGAATCGGCACCGGCCGCGGTTGGAGTCCGAGTTCGAGTTGGCGGACACGGGCGTGTTCGCGGAGAGCCGGTTTTTCGATGTGGTGGTCGAGTACGCGAAGGCCGCGCCGGAGGACACGCTCATCCGGGTGACGGTCAAGAACCGCGGGCCCGAATCCGCCAT
>SLHB01000062.1 GCA_007136375.1 Candidatus Hydrogenedentota bacterium | reverse complement strand
TCGCGGCATCTGGGGCCCGTACGACTGGTTTTTGGAGAGTACTATTTCCCAAGGACTGGAAGGTAACGAAACGAAGTGTGGTCGATAAGGGCAGTATCCTTAGTATGTGTTGGTTTTATATATATAAAGATTGGTTACGTGATCGACTGCATTTAGACATAGATCATGGCAAGGAGCTAGACGAAGTTACAGTGGGCTTGTTTCCCGACGCAGATCCCCTTGTGTTATCAATCGTTTTGACTCTTCTATGTCGTCCTGGCGCTGGGTGCAATAATTACAGTGAAGATCTAGTAAGCTACATAAGAAAGGGGAGGAATTTCGGTAGCATCGGTAGAGCATATGCCTACTTTCCAGGCCAGGAATCACGGTCGTTAGAGTGTATAGACAATGAACGAAACGAAGCACTTCGACTGGTGATTTACCTGTTCCCCGACTTTGCGAAGGAGGTAGAAGAATATACAAAAGTTTTGGATGAGATTAAAGGTTTAGAAGGAACGGATGAACTGGATGGGTTAGGCTGGAAGGAAGAATTGCGAAGGAAAGAACTACGAGCTGTCTTGGAGGGGATCAAGAAGATGCGAGAAGAGGAGAAGGACAACATATAGGTACGGACGAGCGTCGGGAATTTCTTTTTCAATAGGCGCTGCACCTCTGGCGCGGTAGTGCGGATGCCGAGTCGCTGGTATAGTCAAGCATGCCGACAGCGAGTGCTGGTGAACGTACCCGATCTTGTCGAAGAATAGAAAAAGGCGGCGCCAACCTCTCGCACCCCCAGCGCGCGCTGGGCAAGGCGGTGTCGTGAGGCTGGCAGGCAGGGTGTGGGCGCCTGTGAAAACCGGCGGCTGGGGGTTGCCGCGCGGACCGGAGGCCGCTATACTGGCCCGCGTGGTTTGAGTGGCAATGGGTTGAACGCCTGGCGTGGGCGGGGCGCGGAAGCCAGTACGCCCAAGCGCCGTGGAGCGGGCCGTTCGCCTCGGGATGCGCGGCACAGGGGCGCGGAGCCCAACTGGGGAGAAGACTATTGCGCCGGTTAAGTTTACTGTGTTCAGCCGTGTTGTGCGGGAGCGTGGCGTGGGGCCAGGAGACGGATCCCCGCGAACGCACCGCGGAGGAGCAGCAACGCGTCCAAGAGCGCTTGAGCGTGGAGATGCACGAGCGCCGGCAAGAACGGACGCAACGCCGCGCTTCGGGCCCGGTCCGGGTGTTCGAGGACGCGGATGGCGTGCCGATGTTGACGAACCGGCCGGAGAAGTACGAGAACCGGCCGGATCTCGTGGAAGTCGAGATTGACTTCAACCCCATCGTGGTGCCGGACCGGCTGCGCCAACTCAGCCAGCGGGATCGGCACGGGGCGACCGACCTCAAGGAGCTGGTGGAGCACTACGCGGCTCAGTACAACCTTGAGGAGAGCCTCGTCTACGCGATTATCCGCGTGGAAAGCGCTTTCAACCAACACGCGATCTCTTCCGCGGGCGCGCGGGGCTACATGCAGCTTATGCCGGGCACGGCCGAGGAAATGGGCGTGTCGGACATCTTCGATCCCGCCCAGAACATCGCGGGCGGAACGCAGTACTTGGCGCTGATGTTGGAACACTTCGACAACGACCTGCGCCTCGCTCTGGCGGCCTATAACGCCGGCCCGGGCGCCGTCCAGCGTCATGGCGGCATCCCGCCTTTCCAGGAGACGCGGAATTACGTGCGCATGGTGCAGCAGTATGCGGACCTTTACGCGGAGAACGGCTTCGACGGCTCGGAGATTGCGCCGGCCCGGCCGGGCTCCCGGCCGTCGCGTACCCAGCTTGCCCGAAGCGGAGGCGGCGGCGGACAGTCCGGCGGCGCGTCTCCCTACTATACGGTCCATTTTCGAAGCGGGCTGACCCAGCCGGCCGAGGAGATTGTTGAAACCGACAGCTATTACTACATTCAATTTCATGGGCGTACGGTCCCGGTGCGGCGCGATCTTGTCAGCTCCATTGACGAGCCCGCCTAACGCCGGCGCGGCGCCCATCTGACGTCCGCTCCTTGGCGCCGCCTTAGCGGCGTCCGCCGGGAGCGCGTTCCAATCCGCGCGGCAAGGCAGACACGACACTGCGGCCACGCGGATTTCGTTACATAGAGGCGTTGTTTCCGGAGTCTCTTGGCGCCGGCATTTTCGTCTAGGGGGAGCAGGGCAGTCCCGCGGCGCCGCGGTGGACCGACGCGGCGAGCGTCGCGGTGGAGAGGGAGAATTGGCCATGAGTTTATTGGGATTGGACATCGGGACGACGGGAACCAAGGGCGTGGCGTTCAACCTGGACGGTGAGGTCATCGCGTCCGCTTACCGCGAGTACCCGTTGTATGCGCCGGAGCCAGGTTGGCAAGAGCTCGACCCCGAGGAGGTTTGGGACAGCGTCAAGGCGGTCCTATCGGAAGTGGCGCAGAAGACGGCGTCCGATCCCATTCAAGCGATGGCGATTTCGGCTCAGGGCGAGGCGTGCCACCCGGTGGACAGCCAGGGCGCGTGTCTGGCGAACAGCATTGTCACCTTCGACGGGCGGACGGCGGATATGCCCGAGTGGTGGGACAGCCGCATTGCCCGGCTCGAGTTGGCGCGCATCACGGGGATGCCGTTGCAAGGCATCTACAGCCTGAACAAGATCCTCTGGTGGAAGCGGCGTCAGCCGGAGATCTTCGAGAAGGCGGACAAGTTCCTGTGCTATGAGGACTTCGTCCACCTCCGCCTCGGCTTGGAGCCCGTCATGAGCCATTCCCTGGCGGCGCGGACGATGGCCCTGGACGTGAAAGCGGGGGATTGGTCCGCCCAAGTATTGGACATCGCAGGCGTGCCCCGGGCTAAGTTGCCGCGGACGGCGCCGCCTGGCGAGCCCGTGGGGACGATTCCCCCCGCGACGGCGAAGGCGTTGGGCCTCCCGCCGGATGTGCTCGTGGTCACCGGCGGCCATGACCAGCCCGCGGGCGCTTTGGGCGCCGGCATCACCTCGGGCGGCGAGGCCATGTACGCGACGGGCACCGTGGAATGCATCGCGCCCATCTTTGACGCCTTCACCATGACCACGGAGATGGCGCGGAGCAACCTGTGCTGTTACCCGAGTTGCATTCCGGGTCTGTACGCCTCCATCGCCTTCAATTTCACCGGCGGCTCCCTGCTGAAATGGTATCGGGACGTTTTCGGCCTGCGCGAGAAGGAGCTGGCGGAGCAGCGCAACGAGGATGTCTACGATCTCATCTGCTCGGAAGTTCCCGAGGCGCCGGAAACCCTGCTGGTCCTGCCCCATTTCACGATGACGGGCACGCCCCATTTTGACACGGCCAGCCGCGGCGCCCTTCTGGGCATGGACCTGCAAACCAGCCGGGGCGAGGTGGTGAGCGCCATCCTTTCCGGCGTGGTATATGAAATGAAACTGAACGTGGAGTTGTTACAGGCAGCAGGGGTAGAGTTGAAGCTCCTGAAGGCCGTGGGAGGCGGCGCGAAGAGCCGGGTGTGGGCGCAACGCAAGGCGGACATCATGGGCATTCCCGTAGGCGTGCCCGAGGTGACGGAAGCCGGCGCGTTGGGTGTCGCCATGCTTTCGGGCAAGGCGGCGGGCCTCATTGCGGATCTCCGGGAGACCGCTGCGGAATGGGTCCGGCTGAAAGAAACATTCGAGCCGGACGCGAAGAAGCAGGCGGCCTACAAAGGGCGGTTTGATCTGTACAAGGAGATCTACCCGGCCCTGAAGTCCATTAATCATGGATTGACGAAGCTCAAGGATTCGAGCGCGTGATGAGAATTTGCTTATGAGTGAAGGCGAAGACAAACGGGAGAGCGTGGAGGAGTCCCGCGGTTTATCCGGCCGGGTCGCCCGGGCGCTGCAAGAAGCAGCGTCTAGTGGCGCGCGTGTGGCGGAACGCGGCGGGAGCCGTTCCGAACCCATCCACTACCTGTGGCTCCACGTGTGCGGCGAAGGGTTGAGCGGCGGCGGGGACAAGCAGGGCAAGACGGGACTCTCCTTGGATGAATGGCTCAATGTGGTTGACGAAGCGGCCGCGTTGGGCGCGCGCAGCGTCATCGTAAGCGCCGGCGAACAGCTCGACACCCACGCCGAGATATGGAACATATGCCAATGGGCGCAGGATGTCCATGGAATGTCCGTGGGCGTCTATGTGTATGGGAAGGGGTTGCCGCTGTCGCCAAACGATCTGAGGGCCCTTGAGGGCTTGGACGCGGGAAAGACGCGGCTGTTTGTGGACGGCGCCGATCTCGGAGAGGTCCAGGCCGTGGTGGACATGGGCGTGCCCGTGTACAACGCCGACGCCATCCAATCCGCCGATGAACGGCGTCCTTGCCAGTTGCCCCACTCCATGACCTGCGTGGGCTCCGAGGGCAATTTGTACACCTGCGGTCTGGTGCTGGGCGAGGAGAACTACCGGCTGGGGAACGTTTGCGAAAAGCGGCTCGATCTCATTATGTCCGATCGTTCGCTTCCCCACGAGATCCCCCAGGGCATTCACCGTGAACCCCGCCGCTGTAACGCCTGTCCGCCCCTGATGGAGCGTTTGCTTCGCGGCGAGGCCGGATGCGGTTGACCCGCGGCGAAGGAGGCCGCGCCTAGCGCGCCGCTCCGCCTAACCGCGCCATGTTGTTCGAGAAAAGAGCGAGGCCACACGGTCCGGCGATGAGGACATGCCGGGCCGTTTTCTTTGCTTCGCGGGGAGTTTCTTCCGCCCTTGTCCGGCCTCGCTGACTAGAGGAGAGACGGGGCTTTCTAGAAGTCCGCGCGCCCGGGCAACTTGCACCGGAATCGGGCTTGCGCCGGATCCCTCCGCGCTGAGACGGCTACCGGCGGGGGACCGGTTTCACACTTCCCCGCCGAAGGGCCAACCGGCGGCGGCGCCAAGATCTCTCTCGCGGCGTTTGCCCGTCCGGCTTAAGTCTCCCCGGGTAAAGAGTTTAGCCATCCGGATCACGTGTCGCCTTGAGAAGCGAATCATAGAGATCGTTGGAGCCTAAAGAGTAATGTTGGGTTACATTTGTCGTAAGATTATGCTTAGAAACTGTATAAACTTCGCTAGGCGGCTGTTATAATACGGATTCTTGCTTTCGTGGTTTGTGAGGCTACCTGAAATCCCGTTCAGATGCCTATATAGTGCATCGTGGCGCCAAGCCTGCACAACATGTTGTGTGCTAAGAAAAATCTAGTGTCGCGCTTGCACTCCCTCCGTTCGCGTGCTATACTCCCGCTCATCATTACTTCTTGGCCTGAACAGGCCGGAAACCTGCTCCAAATCGGCGTAATTTGTGCCGTAAGCGTTGTATGGCCGTCATTTAGCGGTTGTGCGCCAAGTCTTATGCGATCCGATTACGCCAACGCCGGAAACAGCAACCTCTTGCAGCGCCCCATTTGGGGCCGCAAAACACGTGATTTCGACTCTCTTTTCCTCGGTGCGAATGGCCTAGGCCCCTGAAGGCCCGGCTGTTTGGCCATGGGTCTAGCGAGGCGGGCGCCGATCTTGGGAGGCGGCCGGATTGTCCCGGCCGTCGCGGCGCCGTCTGGGTCCTGTTGGGCCGGGGAGCGCCGGAGCGGTCGGCGCTCCCCGCCTTGGGTGCGGCCCAGAGGGACTCCATGCGGATTCAGGCGTCACGGAGCACGACGCGCCGCTTGGAAGCGGGGCCCGCGGGGGATGGCAGTGAAGCGGCTGAGGGGAGCCGCGGCGTGTGGGACAGGGAGCGCAAGGGCGCTCCTGGCGACGGGAGCGGGGCAGCTTCTTCGTACAGTGTCTTAAGTTTGAATTGATGTTCATTATGAACCACATGAGGGGTGCAGTGTGTCCAGCCAGCATTCGGGATACCCGGAAGAATTCACCACACAGGATGGCGCTCTGCGGACGCGCCCGCCGAGAGGAGTGAGTATGGCGGCACAAGAGCCAAATCCCTGGCAACAGGCGCAACAACGTTTGCAAACCATCTTGGACGAGCACAGCTACAAGAACTGGTTTTCGCAGACCCGCTTTCATTCTTGTGAAGACGGCCGGCTTGTCGTGGCCGTCCCGAGCCAATTCTTTGCCGATTGGCTCCGTGACCACTACTTGGAGACCGTGAGCGATTGCCTCAAGGATCTCGTGCCCGATTTGCGGGAGGTGAAGTTCGAGGCCCGGCACGACGCCTTTGCTGGGGCGCCCGACACGGTGGAGACGCCACAGGGCGTCAACGGGGCGGTCCGCCAGGCCGGCCGTCAGAGCGGCAATGGGGCCGCGCGGACGACCGACGCCTTCAATCCCCGCTACACCTTCGAGAACTTTGTCGTGGGCGCGGGCAACCGTTTCGCGCACGCGGCGGCCAAGGCCGTGGCCGAGTCGCCGGCCCGCGCGTACAACCCCTTGTTTCTCTATGGGAAGACGGGGCTTGGCAAGACCCATCTGATGCAGGCGATCGGCCAGGAAGTGCTGTCCCGAAGCCACAACGCCAGCATCGCGTACATCTCCTCGGAACAGTTCACGAACCAGCTCATTGAAAGCATCGCGCGGAAATCCACGCAACGGTTCCGCGCCCGCTACCGGAAAGCCGATATCTTGCTCATTGATGATATCCATTTCATCGCGGGCAAGGAGGCGACGCAGGAAGAGTTCTTCCATACCTTCAACGCGCTTTTCGACATGCACAAGCAGATTGTCATTTCCAGTGACCGCCAGCCCAAGGATATCAAAGGCGTGGAGGAGCGCTTGATCTCCCGCTTCGAATGGGGGCTTGTCACCGACATCCAGCCGCCGGACCTGGAAACGCGTGTCGCGATTTTGCGCAACAAGGCGCAGCAGGAAAAGATCAAGGTGGGCGAACACGCGCTCCAGTTCATCGCCAAGTACATTACCAACAACATCCGCGAGCTCGAAGGCGCGTTGGTCACCGTCCTCGCCTACAGCCGCTTGACCCAGCGCGCCGTGGATATCCCCTTGGTCGAAGAGGTCCTGCGGGAGATGATCGGCAGGGAGAGCATCAAGCCTATCACGCTGGAAGCGGTGCAGCGCGCCGTGGCGGAGCATTTCGACGTGCGCATTGCGGACTTGCGCGGCCCAAGCCGGCAGCGGCAGATCGCCTTTCCGCGCCAGCTCGCCATGTACCTTTGCAAGCAGTTGATCCCGAGCTTGTCCCTCAACGAGATTGGCGGAGCCTTCGGCGGAAGGGATCACACCACGGTGATTTATGCCTGTCAGCGCATCGGCAAGGACGCGGAAAAGAACAGCGCCACCCGGCAAACGCTGAGCCAGATCGAAAAGAGCATCCGGGACTGACCGTCCCATCGTCTTCAACGTGGCTTGGCCTTGGCCGCGGGCGCTTCCCGCGGCCGCGGCCCTGA
The DNA here is from genome assembly GCA_007136375.1 of Candidatus Hydrogenedentota bacterium. GTDB lineage: Bacteria > Hydrogenedentota > Hydrogenedentia > Hydrogenedentales > SLHB01 > SLHB01. Next base: position 1,723 of record SLHB01000062.1, on the reverse strand, counting down.
CGCGTTACAGGGCCGCGGCTTCGACGGGATTGCGGAGCGTTCCAATTTCCGGAACGGACACCTCCACCACGTCGCCCGGAATAATGGGGCCAATGCCTTCGGGCGTGCCCGTGGAGACGATGTCCCCTGGTTCAAGGGTGATGTAGCGGGTGATGTAGGCGAGAACTTCCGGGACGCTGAAGATGAAGCGGCTGGTGTTGCTTTGTTGACGAACCTCGCCGTTCACCGTCGCGGAGATGTCCACTTCCACGGGCCAAGGCAGTGTGCTGGGCAAGGCCACCACGGGTCCCAAGGGGCAGAACGTGTCCATGCTCTTCGAGAGATACCACGGCAGCCCTTTCTCGATGGCGTCCTTCTGAAAGTCCCGGGCCGACACGTCGTTGACCAAGGTGTAGCCGGCGATGACGGACCGGCAATCCTCCTCCTTGAGCCGGCGCGCCCGCTTACCGATGACGATGGCCAGCTCCGCTTCGTGATCGACTCGCCCGTAGTCCGCGCCGATGCGGATGGGTTCGTCGGGCCCGATGCAGGCCTGAGCGGATTTGCTGAACAAAACGGGAGTTGTGGGCGCGTCGTGGCCGGTCTCCGCCGCGTGGGCCGCGTAGTTGCGGCCGAGGGCGATGATCTTTCCCGGACGGAACGGCAGCACGAACGCCAGCTTCCCATCCAGCGCCAGACCCTCCCAGAGGCCGTGCTTCTCAAGCAAGGCCACTAAGGCGCCCAGCGCCGTTTCTTCCAACGCGCCCTGCTCCATCAACGCCCGAAGGCCCCGGGGCGGCGGCGGGGCCTCCCGCTCCGTGATGAAGGCGTGCAGCCGATAGGCCTCGCTCAAGTCGAACCACCTTTCGCCGCGCTCCAGCGCCAGCGTCTCCCCGGCGCCTCTCCGAACCCGTCCGACCCGCATACTCAGCAATCTCCCCGCCGTTGAACGCCGCGTCCGCGGCATGTTTTCCAAAGTTGTATGTCCTTGAGTTGGATTGAGTTTATACTCATACACGGAGCGTTAAATCCCGCGCCGCAGTATAGCGAAGCGCGGGGCCGGGGGAAAGGCCTGTGCGCGCGCCGTCCGCGAACCTTTCGGCGCGGAAGGTGTCATATAAGTCATGGGCGGCGCGGGACGACGCCGCATTCAAACCAACCAGGAGATTACACGCATGCGACACACAAAAACATGGGCGGCAGGGCTGCTGTTCGCAGCCGGGGTGTTGTTCGCGGCGGGAGCCGTTTTCGCGGCGGAAGCGGCGGCCGACAGCCCAGGAAGCGCCGAGCCCCGGGCCGAAGCGGGGGAGATAGCGGCCGTCACCGTGTACCGGGGCCAGGCCATGGTGACCCGGATGACGCCCGCCGGCGATGAAACGGGCCTTCGCCAGATCGTGGTCGGCCCCCTGCCGGAAGCCATCGTGGGCGGGAGCGTCTACGCCGATTCCGCCCCCGGCGTCCTTATCCAATCCGTGCGTTACCGGACCCGCCCGGTGATGGAAGACGTGCGGGAGCAGGTCCGCGAATTGGAGAACCAGATTCAGACCGTCGAGCGAGACGTCGAGAAGGTGGATCGGCATCTGCGGGCCCTGAGCGAACAAATGGAGGTGTTGCGCCGTCTGGAAAATTTCCAAGCGCCCGCGGCGGAATGGGAGCTAAGCCGAGGCGTGCTCGACGCTAGCGTGTTGGAGCAGTTGACCGGATATCTGTTCGAGGAGCGGGACCGGATTCACGTGACTTCCCT
>SLHB01000003.1 GCA_007136375.1 Candidatus Hydrogenedentota bacterium | reverse complement strand
GTATCTGCGTTCTTGTCGTGGCTGACCATTCCTCTAGGCGCCTGTCGGGGGGGGGATCGCGAGGGCGCCGGGAAGCTGAGGCAGTTTTATTGGCGGGGCATTCGTGCTATACTCTAGCGGATTAGGGTTGGTTTGACGGGTTTTCCGTGGCGTTTGCGCGGGAATAGGCCCTTATCCGTCTGCTGTTTTCTCAACGTCTGTCTGTATCCCCCAGCTTCATGAATCCGCCAAGGGAGGCGTTATGCGAATTGTTCTTGCCAAGCCCCGGGGCTTCTGCGCCGGCGTCGAGCGGGCCATCAAGTGCGTCGAGCAGGCGCTGGACCGTTACGGGGCGCCCGTTTACGTTCTCAACGACATTGTGCACAACGCCACGGTGGTGAACGAGCTGCGGGATAAGGGGGCTGTCTTCGTCAAGGACGTGAAGAAGGTCCCTTCGGGCGCCCACCTTCTCTTTAGCGCCCATGGCGTGGGCCCGGACCGCTGGGAGGACGCGAAGCACCTGAACCTGGAGGTGATCGACGCCACGTGCCCCTTGGTGGAGAAGGTTCACCATGAGGCGCGGCGTTTTGCCTCGAAGGATTTCACGATCATCCTCATCGGCGAGGAAGGCCATGACGAGACGGTGGGGACGAAGGGCTGGGCGCCGGAGAACATCCGCGTGGTGTTCACGGTGGACGAGGTGGAGCAGTTGGAAGTGCCGGACGAGACGAAGCTGGCGTACATCACGCAGACGACGCTGAGCGTGGATGATTGTCAGCGCGTTATCGACGCGTTGAAGCGGCGTTTCCCCCACATCACCGGGCCGAAGTCGGACGACATTTGTTATGCGACGCAGAACCGGCAGGCGGCGGTGAACGCGTTGGCGCCTTACGCGGACCTGGTGCTCGTGGTGGGCGACCGGGAGAGCGCGAACTCCAACCGCTTGGCGGAGATTTGCCGATCGAAGGGCATCCGCAGCCATCTCATCAGCTCGGCGGAAGCCATCGACGAAGGGTGGCTGGAGGGGGTGGACACGGTGCTCCTCACGGCGGGCGCCTCGGCTCCGGAATCGCTGGTGCGGGGCGTGGTCGACTTTCTCAAGGCGCGGGGCGCGGAGGAAGTGGAGGAAAGCGAAATCATGGCGGAGAACGTCCACTTCAAGCTGCCGGCGTCCATCGCATGACGCGCCAACGCACCTGAGCGAGACACGCTAACCATTATCGCCGCCGGCCGAGAAGAGCCCGGCGGCGTTCCTTGTTTTTTGGGGGGCGGGAAGCGGATTTTCGAAGAGACCGGCAACGCCAGAGTTGCGAGTCATCCCAGCCGTTTCACGGAGGCTTGCCGGGCAGGATCGAACAGGGGCGCGGAAGATCAGGAGAAGGGTCTCCTCCGGGTCTTCCGCGCCTCTGGGACTGTCTTTGCTTTGACGCGGGATAACCGCGGCGCTCCTGTTAGGCGGAGATAGACTGGCCGGTCAGGGCGCCGGCCCGGCGTTGCAGGCGGGCTTTCTTGCGGGCGGCGTTATTCTTATGGATGACGCCCTTGGAGGCGGCCCGGTCGATCTCGGACAAGGCCTTGGGCAGCGCGGCCTTCACGGCCTCGGCGTCGTTCTGGTCCAAGGCGCGGAGGGCCCCCTTAAGGTGGGTTTTCATGCGGGACTTAACGGCCATGTTCCGTTGGCGCTGGCGCTCGTTAATGCGAATGCGCTTTCTTGCGGATTTAATGTTCGCCATAGGTGCGGTATTCTCCTGGGGATTCCCGTGACTTACAAAACAACGCTGGATGATACCAAGTTCTGGGCCGCCCTGTCAAAAGATTTTGCGCGCGATTTTCAAGGGCCGGTTTTGGCCGCGCGGGAACTCTACCGGGGCTGGAAGGGTTCAATTCCAGTACGGTACCCGAATCGCCGGATACAGGCGCTCATGAAAAGGTCATGGTTTCTTAACGCTGGCGCCGGTACACTGGATCCGCCAACCGATACTGGTCTAGTCACGCGGCGATTGGAGCGGTATGGACAATGGCGTGCCGCCGCCGCGAAGCAGGCCGGGAGCGTCGCCCCGGGCGCCTATCGCGGACGGGGCGTGTTTGGGAGAAGAGGGATATGACGGAATTCATGCTCCGGATAAACGGCGCGGATCACACGGTAACGAGCGACCCGGACCGAAGTTTGCTTCAGACGCTGCGGGAGGATCTGGACCTAACGGGCGCGAAGTACGGTTGCGGCGAAGGGGCTTGCCGAAGCTGCACGGTGTTGCTTGATGGACGCCCCACGGCCGCCTGCGTGACGCCCCTTTCCCGCGCCGAAGGCCGGGAGATCGTGACCATCGAAGGCCTGGGCGAGGACGGCGGCCTTCATCCCGTTCAGCAGGCCTTTATCGACGAACACGCCATGCAGTGCGGCTATTGCGTGCCGGGCATGATTCTCACCGCGGCCGCGCTCCTGCGCGACAATCCGGACCCGGATCCGGAAGCCATCGTCAGCGGCATGAATGGGAACATCTGCCGGTGCTGCAACTACCCCAATATCGTACGGGCGGTGGAACGCGCCGCCGCGTTGCGCCACGCGGAAGCTTAAGGGAGGGCGTGGCCGCTATGACTGCACATTTCGACGGCGCCGTTGAGCCTGAACGCTACGAGTTTTCCGAGAAGCCGCGCTACCGCTTCAGCGTGTCCCGGCGCGCTTTTCTCCAGTCCATGGGCGCGGGCCTTGCCGTGCTGACCTTCGCCGAGGGCGTTTCCGGGCCGGAGGCTTGGGCCCAGGGCGGCGGGACGCCCACCGGCCGGCTCGAAATCGGGACGGACGGGACGGTCACGGTCTTCACGGGCAAAGTGGAAGTCGGCCAGGGTTCGCGGACGCAGATCGCCATGGCGGCGGCGGAAGAGTTGGGCGTCCCCCTGGATGATGTCCGCGTGGTGATGTCGGACACGGACCGCGCGCCCAACGACGGCGGCACCTTCGGCAGCCACACGACGCCGCGCACCGTGCCCGAAGTGCGTGAAGCCGCCGCGGCGGCCCGGACCATCCTCATCGAACTGGCTTGCGAGCGTTGGGACGCGGATCCGGCGGACGGCGCGATCCAGGACGGCGTCATCCGTCACCCTGGCGGCGGGGAGATCACGCTGGCGGAATTGGCGTCGGACACGGACATGGACGAGGCCCTCGCGGGCCGGTCGGTGGAGAGCCCCGCGGTCACGGCGGTCGCGGACTGGCGCGTACTTGGGGAATCAGCGCCGAAAGCAGACGCGGAAGCCATCGTCACGGGCGCGCACCGGTACCCATCGGATGTGCGCCGCCCTGGTATGCGCTATGGCAAGGTCCTCCGCGCCCCGGCCTATGAAGCGCGGCTTGTGGACGTGGACACCGCGGCGGCGGAAGCGATGGAAGGCGTCACCGTGGTTCGCGACGGCGACTTCGTGGGCTGCGCCGCGCCCACCACGCGCCAGGCCCAGCGCGCCGTGGAAGCCTTGGCGGAAGGCGCGGAATGGGAGTTGGGCGATCACCCTTCGAGCGCGGACCTCTTCGAATATCTCAAAGCCAACACGGGCTCCGGCGGCGGACGGTTCAGCTCCCAGGAGGACACGGAGGGCGACGTCGCGGAAGCGATGGAGAACGGCGCCGCAACCGTCCGGGGCAGCTACAAGGTCCCCTACATTCAGCATGCGCCCATGGAGCCCCGGGCCGCGGCCGCCGAATGGGACGGCGAGGGCCGTCTCACCGTGTGGACGGGCACGCAGCGTCCCTTCGACGTGCGCAATGACGTCGCGGACGCCTTCGGACTGCAACGCGGCCAGGTCCGCCTCATCATGCCGGACACAGGCGGCGGTTTTGGCGGCAAGCACACGGGCGACGCCGCCATCGAAGCCGCCAAGCTGGCTCAGGGCGCGGGTCATCCTGTCTCGCTGCAGTGGACGCGGGACGAGGAGTTCGCGTGGGCCTATTTCCGGCCGGCGGGGCTCTTGGAGACGGCGGGCGCGGTGGACAGCGACGGGCGCATCACGGCGTGGGACTTCACGAACTACAACTCGGGCCGCGCGGCCTTGCAGTCCCCTTACAACACGCCGAACAAACGCGAGCGCTTCCAGTTCTGCGATTCTCCCTTGCGGGAGGGTTCGTACCGCGCCTTGGCCGCCGTGGCGAACGCCTTCGCCCGGGAAGCCTTCATTGATCGGCTCGCGGCGGCGGCGGACATGGATCCGCTGGCGTTCCGCCTCCTCAACCTGCCCAACGGCCGGCTCCGGGACGTGCTGGAGGCGGCGGCGGAGCGCTTCGGTTGGAGCGCGGGCTGGCCGGACGCCCCGGCGGACAGGGGCTACGGCATCGCCTGCGGGACGGAGAAGGGCTCCTACGTGGCCACGGCGGCGGAGATCGCGCTGGACGGCGACGGGGGCTTCGAGGTGGAGCGGCTTTGCGTCGTCTTCGAATGCGGCGCGGTGCAGCATCCCCGGAACCTGCGGGCCCAGATCGAGGGCTGCGTCATCATGGGCCTGGGCGCGGCGCTCACGGAGGAGATTCATTTCGAGGACGGCAAAATTCTCAACGGACGATTCAACGCCTACCCCGTGCCCCGGTTCCGCGATACGCCGCCCATGGACATTGAGGTTTTGGACCGGCGCGATCTGCCGTCCGCGGGCGCCGGGGAGACGCCCATCATCGCCGTGGCGCCCGCCATCGCCAACGCGCTGTTCCAGGCCACCGGCGAGCCCCGGGAGAAGCTGCCGCTGGCCTAACGCCGGCGCGCGGCCGGGACATCGTGTCCGCCTTTGCGGCTTCGGGCGCGTTGATGTTGGCGGAGACCGGAAACGGCGTGGCGATACCGGCGGCGTTGTCATCTCCCGCCATTCGCTGATACAGTGAATGAGATGCGAACCGCCCGGCGCGGACAAGCATTCGGAATCCTTATCATGTCCTGGGCGCTCGCATCTTGAAGGAATAAGGCCCATTGCCCATGGACACGACGGCACAGAGTAAACCGAGCGAACCGAGTCCGCCCCGCGGCTATCGCGCGCTCGCGTTGTTGCTGGCGGCCATCGTGTTTCTGTCCGGCGCGTCCGTCATGATCTATCAGTTCATGGTCGTGCGCATCCTGACCCGGGACTTCGGCGGCGCCTTGGACGTCTGGGCGGCGGTCATCGCCGTTTGCTTGGCGGGCATTAGCCTGGGCTATTACCTCGGCGGCCGCGTCGCGGACCGGTATAATTCCTGGAGCGCCCTCGGCTTGGCGCTCCTCCTCGGCGGGGTAACGGGCTGCCTCATCGAGCCGCTCGCCCTCGGCGCCGGCGGCTACCTCCGGGGCGTCCAGTTCGCCCTGAACTGGCACCCCTACGCCGCCGCCTTCGCCTCGTCGTTCATCCCCAATCTCCCCCTCGGCACGATTTTGCCGCAGGCCATCAAACTCCACACCCGGCAACTGGAGAAACTCGGATCCAGCGCGGGGAGGATAGCAGCCATGTCAGAGATCGGCAGCATTTTCGGCGTCGTATTGACCGCGCAGGTCCTTGTGCGTTATGTGGGCGTGCAAAACGCCTTGTACGGAACGGCGATTACGCTGATGGCGGCGGGCTTGCTCCTCATCGGCGCGCGGCGGCTGTTTCCCGCCTTGGCGGCCTTGGCGCTTCTGGCCGCGCCAGGCGTCAGCCAAGCGCAGAACAACATCGTGTTCCAAGACTACAGCGCGTACCACCACATCATCGTCGAGGACACGAACACCCACCGGCTGTTGCGCTTCAACCGGGACATCCAAAGCACGATGCTCCTGCGCAACCCCTATGCGGGCGGGTTCGAGTACACGGACTTCTTCCACATTCCCATGGTTTTCAACCCGACCATTGACCGGGTGCTGTTCATCGGGCTCGGCGGCGGCACGGGGCCGAAGGATTTCCTTCAGTATTACCCAAACGTCCAGATCGAGACGGCCGAGATCGACCCCATGGTCGTCAACGTCGCCCGCCGTTACTTCTATCTGCCCGACCATGAGCGCCACCGCATCGTGCAGCAAGACGGCCGCACCCACTTGAGCCGGAGCGGCGAGAAGTACGGGGCCATCGTCATGGACGCCTACGCCAGCGGCGGCCCCTACGGCGCGTATCTCCCCTATCACCTTGCGACGCAGGAGTTTTTCGAGCTGTGTTGGGACCGCTTGGAGAACGGCGGCGCCCTTGTCTTCAACGCCATCGGCAGCCACGGCGGCATGAACGCCCATGTCATCCGCGACGTGAACGCGACGCTCAACCACGTATTTCCGGCGGTGTACGTCTTCCAGGCGGGGACGAGCATCAACACGGTGTTTGTCGCTATCAAAGTGGACTATAGCGAGCTCGACGATGACGGTCTCGTGGATGGCGCCGTATGGCCCGACGGCCCGTGGATGAATCATCGCCTATCCGGAGGACAGCTGCGCAACCTCGTGGAGCAGTTGCGGGACGACGGGTTCCTCCGCAAACCCAACATGGAGCAGCGGGCGGCCCAGTTCTCCCGGGCGCACCGGATGGGCGCACAGGGCAACATCCTCACCGACGACTACGCCCCGGTCGACGTGGGCCGGCGCTGAGCGCCGTCCCCCACGCCTCCCCTCTCCTCGTCCGGGCGCGCGTTGCGCGGAACTGGACGCGCCCCCGCTCCGCCAATTACACTGCCTCCCGGGCCTGTCGATGGCGCGCCTCTCGCGATGGCCGCGCCGGACGCCCCGGTTCGTCTCCCACGGGCTGGGCGCGCGGACGGGAGGAGTACTGTGAAGCGACTACGAAAGGAGGGCTGGGGATAATGCGGGTGGCAGCGTGGCTTTGGAACAAGGGGATCGTCTCGACCTTCCTCACTGGATTGTTTGTAGTGTTGCCGTTGGCCATCACCGTGGCCATCCTCGCGTGGGTCGGCAACATCGCCAAGGATATCGCCGGGCCCGGCAGCCCATTGGGTTCGGCGCTGGAGACCGTTGGCCTGCAGTTCGTGACAAACGAGGCGGTCGCTTCGATCGTAGGCTGGATCTTGGCTATCTTGGCGATATGGCTGCTTGGGGTCGCAACCATGGCCACGGCCAGATACCGGTTGGAAGGCGCGTTTCACTGGGCCGTCAATAGCATCCCCATCGTGAAGAACGTCTACGGCCCGGTGTCCCAGGTGGTCGGTATGCTGAAGCAGCAGGACAAGAGCGAGATCAAGGGCATGAGCGTGGTGTACTGCACCTTTGGCGAGGCCTTTGGGAGCGGCTTTCTCGCCTTCCTGACGTCACAGGACACGTACCGCTTCCACGGAGAGGATTGCCACATCGTCTACATCCCCACGTCGCCGGTGCCCATGTCCGGCGGCATCGTCTTCGTACCCGTCAAGAGCGTGCATCACGTGGACATGAGCGTGGACAGCCTCATGCAAATCTATTTCTCCCTCGGGGTCATGGCCTCCAGCGTGGTGCCGAAGGCGTACCACGTGGACACGCCCAAGACGTAAGCAGCCTCATCGAGATCGCCCACACAAACAACCGCGCCGCCCCGGGGAGCTTGCCTCCGGAGCGGCGCGGTTTCTTTCGCTATCTTGTCGAACGCGGCTTTTGCCGGCCCTTACACCTTCCGCGGCCGCCGGCGCACGTACGCCACGCCGCCCACGGCCAACGCGGCGGCGAACAGGCCAATGACGATGGGACCTGCGGCGGGCAGATTTTCCGCCACGCTCAAGCTCGTCACCAGCGTGCCGCTGAAGGCGGCGTGATCAATCTCGACGGAGTACTCGCCTTCGTCGCCCACCTGAACATCCGTGAGGGTCAACGTCGCGCCGGTTTCGCCGTCGAGCGCCTGCCCCTGGAAGTACCACTGGAACGAGGCCTCTTCCAGCAACTGCGCCGGCGCGATTACGCGAAGCTCGGCGCTTCCGCCGACTTGGATCATGCCGGGACTCGAAATGCTGGGCTCCTGGGCGGTTTCGCCGTCGGTGACGACCAAATTGTCCCAATAGGCGCTGTAGGTTTCGCCAAAGTTGTAGAGGTTCAGATAGACGATGTCCATGTGGTGCGAGGCCGGAGAGTCATCATCAAAGAACATCACCGGCAATCCGTCCACGGAAAGCCGCCAGCCCGATCCCTGGAACAGCTCAATGCCCAAGGTGTACCACTGGCCCGGCTGGGGCGGACTCAGATCTTCCACAAGCTCGACGCCGTCGCCGGGGCCGTTGAAGTTGAACTCGGGCCCGGGGCCAACAATCTCAATGTTCACCGGCCAGGATGAGTCCTCATCGTTCACATCACGGACACGGGGCTGAAACCGGATCAACCGGTCCTCCGTATCCCAGTCTTCCCCGACGTAGATGTCGATGGATTTCGATTGGATCGGTGCGACGGGCACATTGGTCTCCCGTTGCATGCCCTGGACGTTGACGAAGTCGTCGTCTTGTTCGTCTCCACCGTCCACGGTGTGTTCGAGCCGCCACGCGCCGTCGAACTCCGCGACATCAAACCCGGCGGGCTCAAAACGGTCTGGGAACCACCCGAAGTCGTCGATGGTCCATCCTTCGCCAAAAGCTTCCGTCTCGCTAAACGCTTGGGCGGCCGCTCCGCCGGCGAGCATTAACACGCAAGCGGCCGTCGTCAGATACATCACACCCTTTAACGTGCTCATAGAGCATTCTCCCCTAAAACAAGACTTCCCACATTTGTTCGCGCCGCCCGGAACCGCCGCGCGCCGCAAGCGCCCCCGAAGCGCCAACGCTCTTTCCCCGGACCGGCCGGGTCAAGGTACTGGTTCGCCGGATGATTGTCTCACCTCCTTCCCTCAAGCACTGGGCCAGCCGCCATCGGCTCGCCGGCCACAGAAAAGCCTTGGCGCCCTCCAGGAAAGGCGCGCCGCCACTGCAACGCAACACTGCTCGGATATAAGTATACAAGCGCGAACATTTCAAAGCAATTCATAATGCATGTTGCGACTCTTTGATAATGTCCCCCTGTGGGCTCAGTAGAAATGTCCCCCTCTGAAGCGCGTTCCTTGGTGAAAGGAGGAGCGCTTATGGAAGGGCATTTGGTGTTGAGCAAGAAGGAACGGGAACGCATGGCGAAGTTTACCGAGGTGAAGGCCGGACGGATGAGCCTGAAGACGGCCTCGGCGGCTTTAGGGCTGAGCTACCGGCAAGCCAAGCGGAGTTACCAGCGGTAC
>SLHB01000164.1 GCA_007136375.1 Candidatus Hydrogenedentota bacterium | reverse complement strand
TTGTTTTCGCTCTTCCCCATCTTCTCGCTTCCATCGAGCCCCCGGAGCCGGATGGCCGAACGCTCCACGGAGGCCGGAAGCTTGAGCGTCTCGCCGAAACGGTGGTTGAAGCGCTGCGCGATGTCGATGGCCATCTCCACATGCTGCCGCTGGTCGTCGCCCACCGGCACCTTGTCCGCCTTGACGATGAGGATGTCCGCCGCCATGAGCACGGGATAGCCCAACAACCCGAAGGAGAGCGGATTTCCGCCGGTCTCGCCGCCGGCGTCCTGAAGCTTGCCAAGCTTATCCTTGTAAGTCGTCCCCCGCTCCAGAAAGCCAATGTTCGTGATCATCCCGAGCAACAGGGCGAGCTCCGCCGTGCAGGGCAGGTCGCTTTGCCGGTAGATGACCGACTGCTCCGGATCAAGCCCGCAGGCCACGTAGGTGCGGAGCATGTCCAGGGTCTGGCGAAAAAAGTCCTCCCGTTCGGCGATGGTCGTGAGGGCGTGATAGTCCGCGATAAAATAGTAGCAACGGTGGCCCGTCTGCTGGAGATTTAGGAAATGGCGGATGGCCCCAAAGTAGTTGCCATAATGAAGCCGCCCTGTGGGACGGATGCCGGAAAGAATGACTTCTTGTGTGCTCACTGTTTGGAATTCCTTCGTTAACAATCCGAATAGCCGCCGCGTGAGAGAGGTTCCGCGTGATTCGGGCCGGCCTTCCGCTCGGCGTTCCAGGGCGGCCGCGGCTGGGCTTCCGGAACGCGCGGGGCCCCGAGGGGCCAAAGGGGGAAGCAGAGGATACCCGAAGATCCGGCCCGATTCCAAGACCGCCCCGGCGCGGGGTGATGATATTGCTCCATCAATACTAGCAATTCGCGAAATGATCGCGCCATCCCGGCGGTTATGAGTACAATAGCCACGCGCCGCCGCATCCACGTCCAAGCAGCCGGCGTTGACCCCATATTCGAGGATTCGCCATCGTATGCCGCCCCAAACGTTCAAGATACGCGGGATGGACTGCGCCGAGGAGATCGCCCTCCTCAAGCGCGAAGTCGGTCCCTTGGCTGGCGGGGAGGATAGCCTTTCCTTCGACCTGATCAACGGAAAGATGACCGTAGACAGCGAAGAGGCCGTGGCTCCAGGCTCCGTGGAGCGGGCGGTGCGCCGTACGGGCATGGAAGCGATCCCCTGGGAATCCGCTGGCGAGACGGAGCCGGGCGTGAGGGGCCTGTGGAAGCGCCACGGCCGGAGCGTGACCTGCTCCGCGAGCGGCGTCCTTCTCGCGACGGGATTCGTATCCCACGGCGCCATGCACACCTGGTGGGACGCGCTTACCGGCGGCGAGGCGACAGGCTTGGCCCTCCCCGCCTTCGTGACCGCGTGCTACGCCGCCGCCGTCGCAACGGGTGGATGGTACATCTTTCCGAAGGCCTGGCTAGCGGCGCGGCGGCTCCGGCCCGACATGAATCTGCTCATGACGGTCGCGGTGCTGGGCGCCATCGGCATCGGCGAATGGTTCGAGGCGGCGACGGTGACCTTCTTGTTCTCGCTGGCGTTGCTGCTGGAATCCTGGAGCGTGGGCCGGGCGCGGAAGGCCATCCGCGCGCTGATGGACCTGTCGCCGGCCCGGGCGCGGTACATCTGTCCCCACGATGGCGACATCATGGAAAAGCCGGTCGAGGACGTGCCCCTGGGCGCGACGGTCATCGTGCGTCCTGGCGAAAAGATCCCCCTCGACGGCGTAGTGTCCAGCGGACGGTCCAACGTGAACCAGGCGCCCATCACGGGAGAGTCCACGCCCGTCATGAAAGAGCCCGGCGCCGAGGTGTTCGCGGGGACCATCAACGATCAAGGGGCCTTTGAGTTCGAGGTCACCAAGACGGCGGCGGACACCACTCTCGCGCGGATCATCCGCATGGTCGAGGAGGCCCAATCCCGCCGGGCGCCGAGCGACCAATGGGTCGAGAAGTTCGCCCGGATTTATACGCCCGCGATGATGGGACTGGCGGCGGCCGTCGCCCTCTTCCCCCCGCTCCTGTTGGGGGGCGCCTGGGAGACCTGGTTCTATCACGCGTTGGTGCTGTTGGTCATCGCCTGCCCCTGCGCCCTGGTCATCTCCACGCCCGTCACCATCGTCGCGGGCCTCACGTCGGCGGCGAAGGCGGGCGTGCTCATCAAGGGCGGCGCGTACCTGGAAGCGCCCGCGCGTATCCGGGCCCTCGCCCTGGATAAGACGGGCACGCTCACCTTCGGCGAACCGGTGGTGCAACGCGTGACCCCGCTGAACGGGTATAGCGAGGCCGAACTCTTGGAGCGGGCCGCCGCCCTCGAATACCTGAGCGAACATCCCCTCGCCCGCGCCATCCTCCGCCGGGCGGAAGAAATTGGCGTCTCCCCGCCGCCGGTGGAGGGATTTCAGGCCATCAAGGGCAAGGGCGCCGAAGGATGGATCGGCGGTGTCCGCCATTGGATCGGCAGCCAACGCTTCGCGAGCGAACACAACGGGACCGCGGCGGATTGCGAGGAGCAGGCCCTCGCCCTGGAAGACGCGGGCCACTCCGTCGTGGTGCTATGCAATGAAGAGGGCGTTCTCGGCCTCATCAGCGTGGCCGACGCCGTCCGGCCTGGCGCCCGGGACGCAGTCGAGGCCATGCGCCAGGCGGGCGTGCGGGAAATCGTCATGCTCACCGGCGACAACGAGGGCACGGCCCGGGCCGTCGCGGAGGCGACAGGCGTGGATCGCTACGAAGCGGGCCTCATGCCCGGCGACAAGGCGGCGGCCGTCGAGGCGTTGGCCGCCCGTCACGGGCACGCCGCCATGGTGGGCGACGGCATTAACGACGCCCCCGCCATGGCCGCCTCGGGCCTGGGCATCGCCATGGGCGCGGCGGGGACGGACGCGGCCATCGAAACGGCGGACATCGCCCTCATGGCGGACGACCTCGATAAGGTCCCCTGGCTCATCCATCATTCCCGGCGCACGGTGGGCATCATCAAACAGAACATCGTCTTCGCCCTCGGGCTTAAGGCCCTGTTCATCGCCCTGGCCCTCGCCGGATGGGCGACGCTGTGGATGGCCATCGCCGCCGACATGGGCGCGTCGTTGCTGGTCATCTCCAACGGCTTGCGGCTGTTGCGGGCCTCGGACGAACCCAACGCGGCCGCGCCGAGCGAACCCCTCCCGGCGCCAAGCCAGCCCTGAGCTCCCTCCTGGCGGCGCGCTACCAGTAGGGCCGTTTGTCCGCGTCGAAATCCGAATCGTTCACCCAGCCCGTCCCCGGCGCTTCGCCGTCCATGTACTGGCGATAGAAGTTGCGGTGGCTCTCGTTCGCGTAGGGGTACTCGTCGAACACGTGGCCGCGCCCCTCCATCCGGGGATCGCCTTGGGCGCGCAACGCCGTGTAGAGCTGCGCCTCCAGCGCGTCTTTCGTCAAGCGGAAAGCCGGGTCGCCGGCGAGATCATTCACACAGTCCGGGTCTTCCCGGATGTCAAACAACTGTTCCGCGGGCCGCTTGCCGAAGCACAAGCGCCAGTAGTGATGGGATTCCGGATCCTGGCATGTGTCGAGGACAGCGGTCTTCGTGGGGCTGCCGTCGCAATTGAGATAGCCGGTTTCCGGATTCCCGGACGGCCACCGGTCCGGCTCAAAATTGCGGACGTACAACATCCCGTCCTTCACGACGCCCCGCGCCGGATAGCCCCAGTCCAGGGGACGGCCCACATCGTGACGCTCCTTGCCCACAAGCACGTGGTCCCGCGCTGGATCCACCTGGCCGCCTTCGCTGCTCTGAAGGATGTTGAACAGCGACCGGCCCGCCGCCGGCGCCATGCCCGTGTCCGCCCATGTCAGGCCCGCCGCCTCCACGAAAGTGGGCGCGAAATCGATGAAGCTGACGAAGTCGTCCACGCGCCGTCCCGGATTCGCAATGCCGCCGGCCCACATAATCGCCAGCGGCACGTGACAGCCATACTCGAAGATCTGTCCCTTCGCCCGGGGGAAGGGCATGCCGTGGTCGGCGCTGGCCACGACCAAGGTGTTCTCCAACTCGCCGCGCGCTTCCAGAAACGCAAGCATCCGTTCCAAATGCGCGTCAAAATGCTCCACTTCCAGAGCGTAATCGAGCATATCCACGCGGACCTCTTCCGTATCCGGCCAGAAAGCGGGCACGCGTTCGATGTCGTCGGCGCGCTTTCCTCCGATCTCGACGCCCGAACGGTACTCATAACTCCGGTGAGGCTCATAGGCGCCATACCAGAAGCAGAATGGCGCAGCATCCGCTTTGGCGTCGAGGAACTCCTCGAAGTTGGCGGCGTAGTCAATGCTGCTCATGCCCCCCGCGGGCGGATCGGCGCGGCGGCCGTTATAAGGTTGGCCGGCCAATTGCCGGTTGGCGCCCTCGGCGTCTTGGGCGTGGCCAGGCCCCCATCCCTTGCCGGTATACCCCACATGGTAGCCATGCTCCGCCAAGGCTTCGGTGTAGACCTTGAAGCGGCTCGGGAAATGACACCAGTGGTTGGCGGCCTCTTCGAGCTGCCAGGAGTTCCGGCCCGTCAATGTGCACGACCGGGCGGGCGCGCACTTCGGATTGGGGACGTATGCGTTGGAAAACAGGATGCCCTGCTCTGCGACGCGGTCGAAGGCGGGTGTGTTCACCCAAGGGCAGCCATAGGCGCTAGCGTGGGGATAGGAGATGTCGTCAGCCAGCGCGAAGAGGATGTTGGGACGGCGCTGAGCGCTCCCTTGGGCCGCCGCCCCCGCCATGAGGGCCGCCGCCCCCGCCGCGATGGAAGTTTTGCCGAAGTCCCTGCGAGTCATGCCCTGATTTGACGCGTCCATGGCCGAATTCCCTCCCTATTTCTCGGAACTTCTCCCCGGGTTGCGCGGCGCCGTCGCCCCCTCAAACGCCGGCGTCTCTGTCCGGCAATCGGGAGCCCCGCGTTACGGCGTGGCGGTTGCATCATGAAACGGCCGGGCCCGTCCCGTCAACTCTCAGCCGAGACGATCGCCACGGGCGGCGCCGGCGTTCCATAGATTCTAACGAGCCGGTGGAAATCGGGACAACGCCATGCTTACCATGAGAGCTGCAACCACACGGCAAGAAGCGGAGCGCTTTACGCTGGGGAGCCCTACATGATAATTGCGCGCGGCAAAGCCATGGTGTCGGCACGGGTGTGGGTCTTGACGGCCGCGTGCGGTCTGCTCGCGGCGGTTCCCGCCCACGGGGAAGCACCCGTGCTGACCCGCGAAGCCAACATGTTCAAGCTGGACGGCGAGCCGATCGCGCCCTTCGGCCTGCGCGCGGCGAACGCGTTGCAGAGCGGTGAGATCACGGACCGCCTCATCGGCGCGCTGGAGGACATCCGGAGTCACGGCATGCAGAGCATCGCCGTCACGATTCAGGGCGGACGCTACACGGAAGGCGGGAACTCCGCCTTCAACGGCTTCCAGGCGGACGGCGCGCTCGACCCCGATGTGGCGGGACGCCTGGAGCGCCTGTTGGACGCGATGGCCGAACAGTACATGGTCCCCGTTGTGATGCTCTTCTACCGCGGACGGGACCAGGAGCTTGAAGACGCCAACGCGGTGCGCGCGGCGGTCGAAAACAGCATCGAATTCCTTGCGCCATGGCCCCACGCCTGGGTTCATCTCATCAACGAACCAAACCACCCGGGATTCGATCACGAGATTCTCACTACACCGGAAGGACAAGCGGAACTCTACGACATCGCTAAGGCCGCCGATCCCAACCGCATCGTCAATGTCAGTCACGAGCCAGGCGCGAACGACGGATTTTACGTGGAAACGTGGGGACGCCTTCCCGAGGTGACTCCGCCCGCCAACGGCGACGTGATGATCGAGTACACCCGCGGCGAAAGCTACGACGATCCCGGCGTCTACGACGAAGGCGACCGCCCCTACGAGGAAGTGGACGACTACCGCGCCAAGGCCATCGAAGACGCGGAGGCCGCCTACCGCCGGGGCGGGTACTGGTTCTGGCACGCCGCCTGGCACCAGAAGGCGGACGAACCTGGGTGGCCCCGCTTCGACAAGGGCGGCGCCGGGACCGCTTCCGACCCGGGCGCGGCCTTCATCTGGGACCGGATGCGGGAGATGGCCGCGGGCGCCGGCGCGCCCATGCTAGGCCTCGCCACGGGACCGGATGTCCGCTTGCAGAGCGAGCACCGCCTCGACGCCATCCGCTTCACCGCGGAGCAGCCGTTCACCGCCAGAGCCATGCAGGCGGTGCTCCACCGATGCTCGTCGGCCGGCGCCCTTCGCATGGCCATCTACGCCGACGCCGATGGCAGGCCCGGCGAGGCGCTGAGCGCCACCGCCGAGTTCGAGACGATCCCCGGCGTGAATCCCGCCGTCCTCGCAGAGCCCGTGGAGATCGCCGCTGGCGAAACCTATTGGCTGGCGGCCTGGCACGATTCGACCATTGAATGGGAAGCCAACGAAGGCGAAGGCGTCCGCATGCGGGCCCGGGCCGATGACGTGGGGCCGTACCAGGCCGAAGGGCCGTTTCCCGACGGCGCCCACTTGGTGGAGGAATCCGCGGTCACGTACGCCATCTTCGCCACGCCGTTCCCCACGGCGGCGGCTCCCGCCATTCCGACGGACTACGCGCAACCGGCGCCCGCGCTGGCCGCCGTTGGCGAGCCGCCCGCGGAAATAGGCCAATGGGAGCGTTTCGAGGCCGCCGTGGAGAACGACCGGGACTACGCCGATCCCTACCGGGACGTCACCTTGGAGGTGACCTACACCCGGCCCGACGGCTCGGAGATTGCGTTCTGGGGCTTCCATGACGGCGACTCGGTCTGGCGGCTCCGTTGCCTTCCGGACCAGGTGGGCGAATGGCGCTACGAGGCGCGGTTCTCCGACGGCGCGCCAGGCCTTGAGGGGACTTTCGAATGCGTTCCCTCGGACACGCCCGGCCTGATTGGGCGGCACGAAGCCAACCCCATGTGGTTCGGCTTCCAAGGCGGCGGCGACGTCCTCATCCGGGGCTTCCACGTGGGCGACCGCTTCTTCGCGTCCAACTGGTCCCACGAAGATCGGGTCCGCTTTCTCGACTGGGCGGAATCGCGGGGCTACAACTTACTGTCCATCGCGAGCCATTACCTCAATCGGGACGTCTCCGGCCGGGGACATTGCTGGAACACGCCGGATCTCTGGCCCTTGGACGCCGCGGAGTACCGGCGCATGGAGGGCGTCCTCGACGAACTCGCCGGGAGAGGGATCATGGTCTTTCCCTTTGGCGGCTTTTTCGGACGCAACGCCGCCTTTCCCCAGGACCCCAATGACCAGACCCTGTATGTCCGCTACACGCTGGCCCGGCTCGGCGGCTACTGGAACGTGCTCCTCAACGTGGGCGGACCGGAGCCGCTGCTGAGCGGCAGCCCCTACTTCACCTTCGAGGAGGTCAACGAGCTGGGCGAGATGATCCAGGAATGGAACCGCTTTGGCCACCTCCTCTCCGTGCACAACGCCACGGGAGACGACCCCTTCAAGGACGAGCCGTGGCTCACCTACGGAACGCTCCAGGGACCGAAGACGGCGAGCCTGGACACGCTCAGCGACGGTCTGCTGCGCAATCATCCGCCGGAAACGCCGCTCCTGGCGCAGGAGACGCTTTGGAGCGCAAATCAGTTCCACATAAACGCCCTTGACGGACGGGACTACACGGACACCGAGTTGCGCAAGAACGCGTGGGTCATCCACATGTCCGCCGCGGCCCTGGTCTTCGGCGACATGGGAGGCGGCAATTCGTCGGCGGGCTTCACGGGGAGCATGGACCCGGACGAGGCGGACGAGGCGCGCCACGCCATCGTTCGTCAAGTGTGGGACCTGGCCGAGCAATTCCCCTTCCACCGGATGACGCCGCGTCAGGACCTGGTGGACAATGGATTTTGCCTGGCCGAGCCGGGGGAACGCTACCTGATCTACCTGCCCTCCGGCGGCGGCGTGGACGCCGAAATCGACGGCGGGCCGTACCGGGTTGAATGGTTCAACCCTCAGGATCCCTCGGATCGGCGGGACGGCGGAGAAACCGAAGATGGACGCCTGACGAGCCCCGAAGACGGCGATGATTGGCTGGCCTTCCTCGTGAAGGCGGAGTAAACACAGGGAGCGCGGAGCTGCATGAGCAACCGATTTCAGCGATCCATCCCCCTTGCCCTCGCGGCGGCGATGACCGCCACCGGCTGGCTCGCCGCCATGGACTATGCGGCGGCGGAAGCGGCCAGCGGTGACGAGGCGGACCGGATTCAGCCCTGGGAGGAAGATCCCCGCTACTGGCAATACCAGGGCGAGCCCGTGCTGCTTCTCGGCGGGAGCGACCAGGACAATCCGTTCAACCACCCGAACCTCAGCGGCCATGGCGTTGAGGCCCACTTGGACCTCCTCGCGGAGGCGGGCGGCAACTACATCCGCAACACCATGACAAGCCGGGACCGGATCGTCGAGGACAATCCCTTCTTCAACGACGACAACATCTACCCCTTTCATCAGGATCCGGACACGGGACTCTACGATCTGGAACGCTTCAATGACGCCTACTGGGAGCGTTTCCGCAACTTCCTGGATATGACGGCCGAGCGCGGCGTCATCGTGCAGATCGAGATCTGGGACCGGGTGGACTATGCCCGCGATCACGCGGATTACCCGGCGGTGGGGTGGTCGGCCCAGCCCTACAACCCCGCGAACAACATCAACTACACCGCCGCCGAAAGCGGCCTGCCAGAGGTTGTCGACACCCACCCTGGGCAGCGTGAGAATCCCTTCTTCCGCACCACGCCGGAACAGGAGGACAACCCCCTTGTCCTGGCCTATCAGGAAGCGTTCGTGGAGGAACTCCTGTCCATATCGCTGGATTACGGCCACGTGCTCTACTGCATCAGCAACGAGACCAACGAGTCCGAACACTGGAGCGGTTACTGGGCGCGTTTCATCCGCGATCGGGCCGCGGAAGCGGGCGTGGGCGTGGAGATCACGGAAATGTGGGACGCCCACGATCTGGCCAATCCCATGCACCGCCACACCTTCGACCACCCGGACCTCTACTCCTACGTGGATATCTCTCAGAACAATCATCAGACGGGCCAGACCCACTGGGACAACATGCAGGCCGC
>SLHB01000075.1 GCA_007136375.1 Candidatus Hydrogenedentota bacterium | reverse complement strand
GAAGGCTGTGATGGACGTTGGCGGGCACGATTTCTTGTTCAGCGGCCCATCGGAACATATTCTTGAGAACAGCCATGTAGGCGTTGATGGTTTTTCGGGTCAATCCCTCCTCGATCCAGCCATCCCGGATGTCCGTCAAATTCTTGGGGCTGAACTCAGCCGCCGGTAATCCCTTGTACTTTTCTTGAGCCGTCCGGAGGGCGCGGCGAATCGAATGCATTGTGCTCGTGGGGCCTCCGACCGAGTCCCGATAATACTCGTCACACACCGCCCTATATCGTTGACACAAGCCGTGAACGGTAAGCTCGGCCGGGGGTCTATGATGCGGATCCTCGCCTGTCCCGATTCGCACCAACATCTTTTTCGCCTTATCCCGCGCTAGGGCGGGAGTCAATACGGAGGTGTCTCCAATTCGGACCTGCGTGCGTTTTCCGTTGAGGCGGTAGCGCACAAGATAGGTCTTCTTCCCCGAACACTCTACACGAAGCCCAAATCCGGGGATCTCTGTGTCCATGATGAGATACGGTCTTTCTCGGGGCGCCGCCTCCTGCACAACCGCCTTCGTCAGGCGTGATTTCATGCCTTGTCTCCTTCGAGTCCAAACCCACTGCAAACCCACTGCAAACCCAGGCAGAGTATATCAGACGCCACTGCGGGGAACAATCAGGACACACGGCAATCGCGAAAACCCCTGCAAATATTGGCCTAAACGATTCCTTGAGGTATCCGGCAGTAGATTGAAGGTCCTGGAGGATCTACGTGTCCGCTTGTCTGGGGGTCAAGAGGTCGCCAGTTCAAATCTGGCCGCCCCGACCATTTTCCACCTTCTTACGGCGCCGCGGCTTATGCGGCGCCGTTCTTCCTCCCGCCAAAATCCGGCATTCGCCAACCAGGAACCGCAATCCGCCGCGAAGCCGGGTCTCATCGGAGTCAAGCAGCATATTGCACAACGGCTTCCTGTACGACCTTATCGCGGAAGTAACGGCTTAGATCGCGGGGAGTACGTATGTCCGCCTTGTGACCGAGGATCCCGGACAGCTCCCGTTCCATGGCGCTCAACGCCATCAGACCGGGGACATGCCCCGGCTCAAACTCGACGAGCACATCCACATCGCTGTCCGGGCCAAACCGGTCCGTCAACACGGATCCGAAGAGCGCCAGCTTCGTGATGTGGCGTTTCCGGCAAAAGGCGGCGATCTGGTCCTGGTCGATGGCTATGGGCAAGTCCATGGGCGGTATCCCCGTTCGTTCGGGCCAATCCCAAGTATACCAAACCGCCGGGCGGCGGGTCTGCCCCAGCGGCCAAGCTCGCGGCCCACCCACGCCCCTATACCAATGTCCAAAGCAGCCACGCCACCACGATGAAGGGCAGCGCGCGGCCGACGATGTAGATGCGCCATTCCCACCATGTCGTGCGCACGCCAAGGGCGTCGCGCACCCGTTCGCGGGGCACGAACCAGCAGAACAGCGCCGCGCCGATGACGCCGGACGCGATGACGACGTTCGTGCCGCCGAACTGGTCCATGAAATCGAGGAACGGCATGCCCGCGACGGTCAACTCCACGGGCGTGAAGCTGAGGGCGGACGGCGTCCCAAGCACGATCATGAGGCCGAAGACGCTGAACAGGGCGGTGCGCTCTTGCAGGCCGAACTCTTCGGCCACCGCCGCGATCACCACCTTCATCCCGGCGATGCACGAGCTGAAGGCCGCCACGAAAAACAGCGAGAAGAAGATAATGGCCAAGGGCATGCCCCAGCTCATGTCTTGAAACACGGCGGGCAAGGTCGAAAAGGCGAGCTGACTGCCCTCGCCGGGATCCAAGTCGTAGCTGAACACGAAGGGGAAGATCATCCAACCCGCCATGATGGCGATGCACGCCTCCGTGCCGCCCACGATGAGGCACGCCCGGGGCACGTGGGTCTCCCGGGGAATGTAACTGCCGTAGGTGGTGAGGTAACCCTGGCCCACGGCGACGCTGTAGAAGGCCTGGCCGATGGCGAACATCCACAGCCGCGTGTCCGTAAGCTGGCTGAAGTCCGCCTCTAACAAGAATTCCTTGGCCTCCCCCCAACCGGGCATGCGGCTCGCCACGACCACAAGCGCGACAATGGTCACAAGCAGCAGGGGCATCAGGAAGTTGGAGAACTGCTCAATCGCCTTCACGCCCTTGATCAGGAGCGCCACAACGAGCACGGCGACGGCGAAGAAATACCACAGCGAGTTGTAGCCGCCGGTGAACACGTCGAAGTCCCGCACATCCCCGCGCCAGGCGTCCACGGCGTACCCCAAGGTCCAACCGGTGATGACGAGGTAATAACTCGTAATGCCGGTGGTCAGCGCCACCACGCACCAGCCGAAGAACTTGCCAAAGCGGTTCACCTGCGCGAAGGTATGAACGGCGCCGCCCTGGGCCAGCCGGCCCGCGCTGACTTCGAGCATCATGATGGGCAGGACGATGACGATCAGCGCGATGAGATAGGCGAGGATGAAGGCCGCCCCGCCGTTCTCGCCAACCATGTAGGGAAAGCGCCACAGATTGCCCAGGCCGACGGCCGCGGCGGCCATCGAAAAGATGAACGCGCGCTCCGACGACCATTGCGCGCGATCCTTGCTCTCCAGTTCGCCGGGTTTGGTCACGCCCTTCTCCCTTCGCGCCGCGAAACCGACGCCAGCAGCTCACGGCGCCGGCCCCAGCATTGACGTGAGCCGCTCCCCCAAGGATTCGACCCCCTCAATGCGGACGGAGTGTATACGCCACGGCGCCCCCAAGGTCAACCCGGGGGATCGGCAGGGGCAGGCCCACAAGGCGGCCGGAACCGGCGCGCGCCCTTCCCCGTTAATGGTAAGCGGTCCACGGTTTTGTACAGCGTTCCTGGATCGTTCTGAGGCCGCGCCGGGTTGTTAGATATCCTCTGGGTCCACGATGTCTTCCAGCTGGACGCCGCGCCGAGCCAACAACGTGCCCTCGCGCGCATATAAGCGGGTGAGGGCCTTGATATATTCCGTCCGCGCGGCTGCGGCGTTGACTTGCGCCTCAATGTAGAGGCGCTGGACCTGAAGCACATCGAGATTGGTTACCAGTCCAACTTCGTACCGGTTTTGTTCGATGCGCAGTTCCTCTTCCCGGCTGTCCACGGCGAGTTCGCTCGCTCCGATCTGGCGCCGCCGGGTTTCCACGTCCGTCAGCGCCTGGCGCACTTCCGAGCGGACGCCCTGGCTTTCGTCGGTCAACCGGCGTTGAGCTTGGGACATGCCGAGATCGGCTTGGCGGCTTCGGGCTTTTTCAGCGCGATTAAGCAAGGGCATGCTGAACTCGAGGCCCACGGTATAGTCATAGTACCGGGTCTGATTCAGATAGCGCGCGCCTCCGCTCAAAGAATCGCCAAGGCTGGTCAGGCCGTATTCCGCGAACAGGTCCAATTCAGGCCGAAGGTTGTTGCGGGCAAACACGGCGTCGAGGTTCCGGTTCTTCACGTCCAGTTCAAGCTGGCGAAGCTCCGGCCGATAGCGCATCGCCAGTTGCTCGCTTTCTTGGCGGTCCACCGTGACGTTTGTGGTTTCGGCTTCGTCGGCTGGATGGAGGACGAGGTCCCACCCTGTGTCTTCGGGGGCGTTGAGAAGGCGCAACAGGCGGATGGTGGCGTTGCGGAGCTCCCCCTGGGCCTCGCGCCACTCCGCCTTCCGCGACGCTTTCTCCGCCTGAGCGGAGAGCACCGCGGCCTGGACGGCCTCGCCTACTTCGGCGAGGTCCCGGTTTAGGCGGAGTTGTTCGGCGGCGAGCTCGACGGCGAATTCCCGGATGAGGACCACCTCTTTGGCGAGGGCCAGGTCCCAGTACGCCAGTTCTGTTTCCTCAATCAGGCCGAGGACATACCGCTCAAGCTCGTATAGGCTTCGCGCCGCCATATTGCGGGCCTGGCGCAGGGCCACAAGGTTCACGTCTGTTCCGCGGCCGCGCAGCAGCGCTTGGTTCACGCCGACGGACCAGTCGCCAGCGTATTCGGTGGCGACAAAATTCGTTTCGGTGCGGTCTAAGCCGCCGCTGAGAAACACCGTGGTCCCCGTTGGAAAGTAGGTGGAAACCGTGGCGTTTATCAGGCGCTCTTCGCTTTCGAGAAAGGCCGGCGCTTCGGGCGCGAGCCGTTCGGAAAGAAACCCGGCCGCTTCGGCGGCAATATCCCGCTGGCTCGGCAGGCCTCGCTCCCAGAGCGGGGGTTGAGCCAGCTGCTCCGACGCGAGGGCGAGCACGTTGGAGGCTGTCCCGAGGGGTCCGGGGCCTATGATTTGGGGCAGAAACCTGCCGTTTCCACCGCCAGGTCCTTCGCCGAAGGTGAATTCCTCCGCGCCGGCGAGACGGCTCCGTGATTTCCCGTAAGAGGCCATGGCCATCAACGTGGGGTCGAACGCCGCTCGTTCTTCCGGGATTATGGCGCCGGCTATGCGGGGACCGAACTGTTCGACTTCCAGGCCTTGGTTGTTCATCAGCGCGGTCAGGAGAGCGCCGTCTCGGGAGATGGTCAGTTCCGCGCCCGGCGGGAGATCGGGAGAGAGTTCGACCGGCGCCTCCCGCTCCGCGATGGGATTGGGAGGCGTGACGCCGGCCTGGCCGTCGTCGCTACGTTCTTGGCGGCTGTCAAGCATGGAGGACTGCAAGTGTGTGTAGTCATTTGCGGCGCAGCCGGAAAGAGCCATTACGGCAATAAGCCCCGCCGCGGAAGGCAAGGTCCGCCAGGTTCGGTGTTTCATGGTCACGGGCAATCCCCATCGTTTTGGCGCGCAAGCTCCACCTATGGCCGGGGGGCCCTCATAGGCCCCTTCTGTTCTGGAGACGGATGATGTCCGCCGCTTGTGGCGGCGCGCCGCCGGGCCGGCCCCCTCGTTACTGGCCCCGCGGCTCGTCCGAAGTCTGCTCCCGGTGTTGCCGCTGCCGGACGGCCTCCGGCTCCGTGGTCAAGCTAGGAAGCCAGGCCCGGCTCCGGAACCGGTGGAAGGGCCGCCGCAGCGCCAGCGCCAGGTCATCCAGTAGTGTGTAGACCACGGGCGTCACGATGAGTGACAGGAAGAGGGCCATGCTTTGTCCGCCGATGATGACCAAGGCCGCGGCGCGCCGCTCCTCGGCGCCGACGCCGCCTGCGACGGCTAGCGGCGTCATGCCGGCGATAAGCGTCAGCGTTGTCATCAAGATGGGGCGCAACCGGTCCCGGTTGCCTTGAATCACCGCGGCGAGGCGGGGCATGCCGGCGTCCCGGAGGCTGTTCATGCGGTCGATCTGCAGGATCCCGTTCTTCATCACGATGCCGAAGAGCACGAGCAATCCTAGGGCCGAGTATAGGTTGAGGGTTATGCCCGTTCCCCACAAGGTTAGAAAGGCGAAGGGAACTGTCAACGGCACGGACAGCATGATGGTTAATGGGTGCGCAAAATGCTCGAACTGGGCGGCCAAAATGATGTACACGAAGAGGACGCCCACGGCGAACACCCAGAGGAACTCTTGGAAGGTTTCCTCTAACTCCCTCCCGCTTCCTGAAAGTTGCGTGCTATATCCTATGGGGAGGTTCAGCTCTGTCACCGCGCCTTGGATGGCGGTGATGCGGTCTCCAAGGGCGTATCCTGGCGCCACGTTGGCGCGGAGGCTAACTTGGCGTTGCCGGTCTATGCGATCAATGCGTGAAGGCGTAAGCGTCTCTTCGAATTCGATAAGTGAACCGACGGGGACAAGCCGGCCGTCTTGCGCGGGAACATACAAGCCCCGGATCGCTTCCTGGCTGGTCCGGTCGGATTCCACAAGGCGCAGTTGAATGTCGTAGTCCTCGTTGGTGATCGGATCGCGGAACCGGGCCACGCGCTCGTCGCCTCCGACCATGAGGCGCAAGGCGCCGGCGAGGTCCGCCATGGACACGCCAAGTTGGGCGGCGCGGGTGCGGTCGATGCGCGCTTGCAGCTCCGGCCGATCAATTTGCAGGGTTGTCTCCGCGTCCACGATGCCCAGTTCTGGCGCTCGCTCGCGGAGCCGCTCGGCGTATTCTCCCAACGCTTCCAAATCGGGACCTTGAATGATGAAATCAATGTCGGATCCAACGGCCGACCACTGGAAGGCCCGCGCGTTCCGGACGGAGACGCGCAAGTCATCGTAGGGAGCGAGGCGTTCCCGAATGAGTTGACGGACCTCGGCTTGGGAGTAGTTGCCTTCAAAGGCGGCGCCTGGCTGTCCCGCCAAGAGGGCGCGTGCGAAGCGGCCCAGGGAGAAGCGGCGCTCGTCATGGTCTTTGAGTTGGACGAAGGCTCGCGCCTGGTTAAGGCTGCCGCTGCTGGACAAGTGTTCGCCGACGGCAACGAGGTAGGATTCTATTGCGGGGACTTGAGCCAGTTCTCGCTCCACGACGCTGGCGACCTCGTCCATGGCGTGAATGCTGACCCCTTCCGGCGTCCGGACGACGACCTCGATCTCGCCTTCGTCCACGTTGCCGGGCGTATACTCTTGCGGCACCAATGGGTACACCACGAGCACCGAGCCCATGACCAGGATGGCGATGAGGGCGACGGCGGCCCTGTGATTCATGGCCACGTTTAGCGCGCCGGTGTATAGCCGGTCGATTTTGGCGTACAGGGGGAGCTGCTTTGAGAGGGATTGAAATCCCTGGCGGTGTTGCTCCCAGCTCAGCACCCGGGCGCCCAGGGCTGGCGCGAGGGTGAAGGCCACGAAGGTGCTGACAAGCGCCGCCACGGCCGCGGTCAATCCGAACTGGAACAAGAAGCGGCCTGAGACGCTAGACATAAACGAAACGGGGACGAACACTGCGACGAGACATAGGGTCGTCGCCACAATGGGCATGCCAATGTCGCGCATGGCGGACTTCGCCGCTTCCGCCGGCGTCAGGCGGCCTTCCTCGCCGACGCGGTACATGTTTTCAATGACAACGAGGGAGTCGTCAATCACAACGCCGATCATGAGCACCAGGGCCATCATCGTCACTGTGTTCAGGCTGAAGTCCATCAGCCACATCATTCCGAAGGCGGCGATGAGGGAAGTGGGGATGGCCGCGGCGGCCAGAAGCATCGCCCGCCAGTTGCGCAAGAACACGAAGACCACGAGGGAAGCGAGAATGCTGCCCGCCACAAGATGCTTGTGAATCTCGTCCAAGGCTTGATAGATGTATCGCGATTGATCATTGAGCACAAGGAGTTCGACGTCCGCCGGAAGCTGGGCCTCAATGGCGGGCAGTTCGGCGCGCAAACCTTCAATGACGTCCACCGTGCTGGCGTCGCTCTGACGGCGGATCTCGACGGTGACGGCGGGAACGCCGTTCACCCGGCTGAGCGAGCGCCGCTCTCGCGTCCCGTCTTCGGCGTGTCCTACATCGCGCAAACGAACGGTCCGGCCATTGCGGGTCGCCACGGCGATGTCGTTAAAGTCCTCGGCGGAGGTCAGGTGGCTCATGGCCCGGAGGGTTTGCTCCCGGGGGCCCGCGGTGACGTGCCCCCCCGGCTCCTCTACATGCTGCCGGGCTATGGCGTCGCGAAGCTCGCCGATGGGGATATTGTAGGCCCGGAGCCGGGCGGCGTCCGCCCAGATGCTCACCGCGCGCCATTGGCCGCCCACAACTTGGGCTTCGCCGACGCCGCTTACGCGTTCAAGCTGGAGGCGCACCATCTTATCGGCCAGTTCGGTGAGCTCGCGGATGGAGCGGTCTCCACGCAAGGCGACACTAAAGATGGGCGTTTGCTCGTTGTCGAAACGTTGTACGATGGGAGGATCGGCTTGTGGCGGCAGATCGCCGAGGATCCGGGAAATGCTAGCGCGGACGTCTTGCGCCGCCGCGTCAATATCCCTGTCGAGTTCGAAGAAGATCCGTAGGAAGGAGTTGCCCGGGGCCGAAATGGACCGCAACTCGCTGATGCCCGCGACGGTGTTCGCGGCTTCCTCAAGCCGGTAGGTTACCTGCGCTTCGACTTCCTCGGAGGACGCCCCGGGCAGGGCCGTGCTGACCGTGACGGTTGGGACGTCCACCTGAGGGAAGCGATCCACGCTCAATTGACTGTAACCCGTTGCGCCCATGAGCACAAGGGCGCTCACGAGCATCGTCGCGAATACGGGACGTTGCACACAGATATCGGATAGCCTAAGCATGACGCTACTGCCTTCCTGGCCTTAGACCTAGGATTGTGGGGAAAGCCATGGAGCGGCTATGTCTCCACGGCGTCCGTATGGACCGGGTCGCCAGACCGGATTTGTCCAGGCTCTAGAATGACCTCTTCACCGGGTTCTACGCCGGCTTGCACCACGGTGCGGCCGTCAATGGTCCGGCCAAGCTCCACTTCCCGCGCCACCGCCGCGCCATCTTCAACCACGAACACCCGGTGGATGCCCACGAAGCTTGTGATAGCGTTGGACGGCACGGTCACGGCGGATTCTTCCTGGGAAACGACCAAGTCGGCGCGGACGAAGAGACCGGGCCGCCACGCTCCAGGGTTGTCCACTTCCGCCTCGGCGATTAAGACGCGCGTATCCTCGTCTAACTGGGGCATCAGACGGGTAAGCTCAGCCGTGTGGGTCTCGGCGCCCTCGGCGAAGCGGAAGCGCAGCTCTTGGCCCGCGGCCGCCCGGGGGACGTCCCGTTCGGGGATCTCGACCCGCAAGCGGAGGATATCGGTCCGGACAAGGTAGTAAATTGAGTCGCCTTCCTCGAGAAACGCGCCTGGTCCCGCGAGTTTTTGCCAGATAACGCCGCTAAACGGCGCCTGCAATGCAGTGTATTCCAAGTTCTGCCGCGCCTGTTCCACTTCCGTCGCGCGCATCGCCAACGCCGCGCCGCGCTCAAGCGCGGTTTCCAGAGCCTCTTGATAGGAGTGCATGGCCACCTGAAGGGCTGTTTCCGCCGAATCCAACTCGCTTTGGGACGCAGAGTCCCGTCGCGCCAGTTCGCGGATTCGCTCCGCGCGGCGCTCCGCTTCCTCCATCTCCGCCCGGGCCCGGATGACCGCGCTTGTGGATCGCGGATCGGGTTCGCGCGTGTCGCCTTCCCCGAGGCCCAGGCGGGCGCGGGCTTGTTGTAATTCCGCTTCGGCGCGCCGCAGGGCCAGCCGGAAATCCGTGTCGTCAAGCCGCGCCAAGGTGTCGCCTGCCTCGACGGCGTCGCCCTCCT
>SLHB01000469.1 GCA_007136375.1 Candidatus Hydrogenedentota bacterium | reverse complement strand
TGTGTGCCGGAAAGATGCGGACCATGTCCGTTCACCCGATGGGTGAAGGCCACTGTTTCTTCCTCGGCGCGAATATGAGACTGGACAGCGATGTCCAGCCAAGCTTATCCGGCGATTTGGAATTGCCGGAAAACCGCCTTGATATGCCGGGCTTTCCTCAATTGCCGGGTAAGAGCGTTCCGTTGCGCCGTTGACATCCCCGGCCCTTCGGGCCACCCCCTTCAAGAGGGGTCTAGGGAGATGCAGGCCCAACATCCTCGGCCCCGCCCGGCGCTCGGGGACTTTGCCCCAATTTGACAGGCCTTTCCCGGGAGTGTCATACTGAAGCGACCCTTTCCAAGCCCCATCGTGACTGGCGAGCAAGACGTGGAAAAAACCACGGGGAAGCGATGGGAGTTCCGAATGCCGTTCGCCTGGGCGCCGGGTTCACGCATCACCATCAGAGCGGTCTGTCCCTAGGAGCCACGGGGACCCGCCGGAAACGATGCGCCCGAATCCGGAAGCAGACTGCGGGAACCCTCCCCGCCCCAACCTATCCCGCTAGGAGGCGTGTATGCGGCAGACCCCGTTGCATGAGGAACACAAGGCGCTAAACGCGAAAATTGTCGACTTCCACGGCTGGGCGATGCCGCTTCAGTACGCCGGCATTGTGGACGAACACAAGCACACCCGCGCCAAAGCCGCCGTCTTCGATTGTTCCCACATGGGCGAGTTCATTCTGAAAGGCGCGGAAGCGGTGGCCGGCTACGACGCCCTCGTCATATCGGACGTGGGTAAGATTCGGACCGGGCGATCCCGCTATGGCGCCATCCTAAACCCGAACGGCGGCATCATCGACGACGCCATCACCTTCCGTATGAGCGAGGAGGAGCTGTACGTCGTGACGAACGCGGGAACGTTGGAGCAGATCAGCGCGCTGCTGACCGCGCTTCCGGGCGACGTGCGGGACGTGTCCGCAGAGACCGCCAAGATTGACGTGCAGGGCCCGCAAGCCCGCGAAACCCTTCTCGCTATCGGCATGGACGCCGCCGCGGACATGCGCTATTTCAGCCAACGGCGGATACAATGGCAAGGCGAGGAGATTCTGCTTTCCCGGACAGGCTATACGGGTGAACTCGGCTTCGAAATCTACGTTTCGAACGAGCGCGCCGTTCCGTTGTGGCGGGCGCTCCTCGATCTCGCCCCGACGGCGCCGGCAGGCCTTGGCGCGAGGGACACCCTCCGTATGGAGGCGGGATACCCCCTGAGCGGACAGGACTTCGACGAGAACCGTACGCCCCTGGAAGCGAACATGGAGATGTTCGTGGGCTGGGACTCGGAGTTTCCGGGCAAGGACCGGTTGCTCAAGCAGAAGGAGGCCGGGGGCTATTCCATGCTGACGCCCATCCGCACGCCGGACCGGCGAGCGCCCCGGCGGGGATTCGAAGTGTACGGCGCCAACGGCGAGGCGATCGGCGAGGTGACCAGCGGATCCTTCGGGCCGAGCGTGGGGCATGGCGCCGGGTTTGCCTATTTGCCCCAGGACTGCCGCGCTCCCGGCACGCAGCTCACCGCCGGCCCACGGCGCTTGCCCATTGAAGCGGCCGAGGCGCCCCTGTACAAACAGGGCACGGTCCGGAACTGAGCGGCGTCCATCCACGGCGGCGCCTTTTTCTTCTTTTCTTACCCAACCCTAGGACAGCGGGCCGCGCGTGACGCGCGGAACCCCTTTCGCCGCGAATATCCGGCGAACTTTGCCCGGCGTTCTCATAAGCCCTGGCGAAGCAAACGGAGATCTCGACTTATGAACCCGACTACATGCCGCTATACAAAAGATCACGAATGGATCCGCGGGGACAATGGCGTCTACACCGTGGGCATCACCAATCACGCGCAAGAATTACTGGGCGACATCACCTATGTGGAGCTTCCAGAAGTCGGCGCGGACGCGCAGGTTGGCGCGCCCGTGGGCGCCGTTGAATCCGTCAAGGCGGCCAGCGACGTGTACTCGCCCGTGACGGGCCAAGTCGCCGCCGTCAACGAAGCCCTCGAAGACCAGCCGGAACTGGTCAATCAAAGCCCCTATGACAATGGCTGGTTCTTCAAGTT
This sequence comes from Candidatus Hydrogenedentota bacterium, assembly GCA_007136375.1. Classification (GTDB taxonomy): domain Bacteria; phylum Hydrogenedentota; class Hydrogenedentia; order Hydrogenedentales; family SLHB01; genus SLHB01. Next base: position 7,126 of record SLHB01000469.1, on the reverse strand, counting down.
GGAAGGCGTCGACGCGTCCGAGGTTGAAGCGTTGATGGACGCGGCCGCCTACGAGGCCTACTTGGAGGATCTTGACGAATGACATGGGTTCCCACCACTCCGGAAGAACAGCAGGAAATGCTCTCCGTCATTGGGGTGAAAACCATTGATGATCTTTTCGAAACCATTCCAGAACCGCTCCGGCTGAAGCAATGGGACATGCCGCCCGGCCTGTCCGAAATGAAGACGCGGGGCCTTATGGCCGAGCTAGCCGGCCGGAACAACCGGGACTGCGTGAGCTTCCTCGGCGGCGGGTATTACGACCACTTCATCCCCGCCGCGGTCGACGCGCTCAGCGCTCGCGGAGAGTTTTATACGGCGTACACGCCCTATCAACCGGAGTGTTCTCAAGGCACCCTCCAGAGCATCTATGAGTACCAGTCGGCCATCTGCCGGTTGACGGACATGGAGTTCGCCAACGCGTCGCTGTACGACGGCTCCACGGCCGTGTTCGAGGCGGCCGCCATGGCCGTCCGCCTGAAGCGGAAGCGCCGCGTTGTGTGCCACGAGTCCGTCAATCCCCGATACCGGGAGGTCCTGGAGACCCACACCGCCAATCTGGATCTCGATGTAGAGCAGGGCGATGATCCCACCGGCGCCGCGTGCGTCATCGTGCAGAATCCCACGTTCCATGGGACCATGCGGGACTACACGGAACTGGCGGAACAGTGTCATGAAGCCGGGGCCTTGTTGGTGGTCATTTTCTATCCCGTGTCGCTGGGCCTCATGAAGACTCCCGGCGAAATGGGCGCCGACATCGCCATCGCCGAAGGCCAAAGCCTGGGAATTCCCTTGAACTTCGGCGGTCCTTACCTCGGCATTCTGGCCACGCGCAAGGCTCACCTTCGGCGCATGCCCGGCCGGCTCGCCGCGGCGACGGCAGACGCCGAAGGACGCCGCGGCTTCGTCTTAACACTGCAAGCCCGCGAACAACACATCCGGCGTGGCAAGGCCATGTCCAACATCTGCTCGAACGAGGCCCTCTGCGCGTTGCGCGCCTTGATCCACCTGTGTCTCCTCGGCCGCGAGGGGTTGAAGGAGGCAGCCACCCATTGCCACGCGAAGGCGGAATACCTGAAGAGTCAGTTTGACGCCAGCGCCATCGTCAACGACGGGCCCACGTTTAACGAGTTCGTCCTGCGGCTTCCCAAGAACGCGGAGGAGACCGTCACGGCCATGCAGGCGCGCGGCTTCTTCGCCGGCGTGCCCTTGGCGCCGCTTGACGCCGGCGAACCCGGTGATCTGCTGATTGCGGTGACGGAAAAGCGCACCCGGGATCAACTGGACGCCTTCGCGCGCGCACTGAAGGAGACAGCATGGAACTGATTTACGAGAAATCGCGAAAGGGCCGGAGAGGCATCCGGTTTGATGCGTTGGACGTGCCCGAGGCGGCGTTCCCAGAGGAATTCCGCCGAAAAGACGACGCCGCCCTGCCCGAAGTCAGCGAGTTCGACGTGGTTCGCCATTACACGAACCTGTCCCGCCGGAACTTCGGGGTAGACAGTCACTTCTATCCCCTGGGTTCGTGCACGATGAAGTACAACCCCAAGATGGCGGAAGCGGTAGCGGGCAATGAAGGCTTCGCCCATCTCCACCCCCACCTGTCCAGTTCGGCCGCCTATTGGCCCAACTGTCAGGGGGCCTTCCAGTTGATGCACGACCTGGAACGGTTGCTGGCGGAAATCGCGGGCATGCAAGAGGTCAGCCTGCAACCCATCGCCGGCGCCCACGGCGAACTCACGGGCACGCTCCTCATGGCGGCGTACCACCGCGCCAAGGGGAACACGCACAAGGACACCATCATCATCCCCGATTCCGCCCACGGCACGAATCCGGCTAGCGCGGCCATCGCGGGATATAAGGTGCTCGAGGTCCCGTCCGATCGCGATGGCACGATTCATCTTGACGCCTTCCAGGAAGTATTGACAGACAAGGTGGCGGGGCTCATGCTCACGTGCCCCAACACCCACGGCCTCTTTGAATCCGACGTACGCAAGATCGCCGACCTCGCCCACGAGGTGGACGCCCTCCTGTACTACGACGGCGCGAACCTCAACGCTATCATGGGGCGGTGCCGTCCCGGCGACCTCGGCTTCGACGTCATGCACTTCAATCTCCACAAGACCTTCGCCACGCCCCACGGCATGGGCGGACCGGGCAGCGGCCCCGTTGGCGTTGGCGAACGGCTGGCGCCGTATCTGCCCGGGCCTCGGCTCAAGAAGGCGGGAGACAGCCTTGAGATCCACATGCCCGCGAAGTCCATCGGGCGCATGGCCGCCTTCTTCGGCAACTTCATGATGGCCGTCCGGGCCTACGCATACATCCGCCAACTCGGGTCGGAAGGCCTGACCGAAGTGAGCAACCACGCCGTCTTGAACGCCAACTACATCCACGCCCGTCTGAAGGAGGCCTATCAACCCGCCTTCAGCAAGCGTTTCATGCACGAGTGCGTATTCACGGCCACGCCCCAGACCAAGCACGGCGTCCGCGCCTTGGACTTGGCGAAGGCCTTGCTGGACTACGATCTCCATGCTCCTACCGTGTATTTCCCGACTACAGTGAAGGAAAGCATGATGATCGAGCCGACCGAGACCGAGTCGAAGGAGACGCTCGACCGCTTCTGCGATGTCATGCTCGATTTGGCCAAGCAAGCCGAGAAGGACAGCGCCGCGTTGACGGAAGCGCCGCGCCGCATGCCTGTGGGCCGGCTCGACGAAGTACGCGCGGCGAAGGAACTCAACTGTGCGTTCTAACGCCCCTCGGCGTGGGTAAGGCCGCGCCGGCGCCATGCGGGTAATCGAGCAATCCTTCCTCTCGCCCGAGGAGAACCTTGCCTTCGACGAGGCCCTCTTGAACAGCGTTGAGGAAGGAGCCGCGCCCGACACCCTCCGGATCTGGGAGAGCCCCCAGCCCTTCGTGGTGCTGGGGGTCGCCCAGATCTTGGCGAAAGAAGTGGACGAAGGGGGCTGCCAGCAGGCTGGGGCGCCCATTTACCGCCGCTGCTCCGCTGGCGGCTGTGTCGTGCAAGGACCGGGCAGTCTAAACTTTACCCTCGCCCTCACCCACGCGCGCTATCCACAAATCAAGACGATCCAGAGCGCCTATCGCTACATCCTCCCCGCTTTGGCCTCCGCGCTGCAGGCCCATGGCGTTCCGGCACGCCACGAAGGCGTCTCCGATCTGGCCGCGGACGGGCTGAAGTTCTCCGGCAACGCGCAAAAACGCCGCCGCCGCGCCATCCTGCACCACGGCACGCTTCTCTACGACGGCTTCGACATCGGTCTCCTAAGCCAATGCCTGCGCGAACCCGAAGACCGTCCCGGCTACCGGCAAGACCGAACCCACGAGCGCTTCGTCATGCGCCTGCCCCTCGAAGGCGCCGTTCTCGCCGCCGTGATCCGCGAAGCCTTCGGCGCCGCCGGGGTTGCGCCTTCTCCCCCGTTGCCCGAAGAGTTGGAGGCCATGGAGCGGTTGGCCCGGGAAAAGTACGTCAGCGCCGCCTGGATCCGCCGCCGCTGACCACGGCCGCAACCCTTGATCGGGATCCCGAAGCGCTCCATTGCGGAACAGTCCGCGGCAAGCTACATGGCGTCATACCAGTCACTCCCCGATCGCCGGATAATCTAGCCGAACCCCTCTGTACGGCCCTGTGCTCGCGGCTGGGAAGGGAGCGCGCCTTCACCCGTTGGGTGAGCTCGTGTTGTCGGCATCTTGTCGGTATGCGAGGCCGCCTGGAAGGCAGCGCTACGGGATTGGGTTGTCTTGACCGAGAATCCCGGCTATCATGGTGGGCGCTAATTCTTGGGGAGCATTTCCGGCGGAGCGCGCATGTCAATAGCCGCGCCATCCGCATGAAAAAGGGGAACATCATGTTACTCCACGCCGTGCTGTTGTCCACCGCCCTCGCCGCGCCGAACAACGCCTTGGACGCGCTGCTTGCCGGCGAGGTGGAAGTCGTGGCCGAGGGATTCCAGTTCACCGAAGGCCCTATATGGCATCCCGAGGAAGGCCTTCTGTTCAGCGACATACCAGCGGACCGGATCTACCGGGGCGACGGCTCGGTGTTCCGGGAACCCAGCGGCAAGTCAAATGGGTTGACCTTAGACAACGAAGGCCGCCTCATCGCCTGCGAGCATTGGAACCGCCGCGTGACGCGGACCGAGGAGGACGGCTCCATCACAGTCCTCGCCGATGCTTATGAAGGCAACCAGTTCAACAGTCCCAACGATGTCATCGTACGCTCCGACGGCATGATCTTCTTCACCGATCCGCCCTATGGCCTCGAAGGCCGGGAAGCCGAACTGGACTTCAGCGGCGTTTTCATGGTGGATCCGGACAGCAACGAGGTAACCCTCCTCATCGACGACTTCGACCGGCCCAACGGCCTGGCGCTGTCGCCAGACGAATCCACCCTCTACATCGCGGACACGTCCGAGGGCCATATTCGCGCTTTCGATCTCGCCGCGGATGGAACCCTGGATGATGAATGGCATTTCTGCGACCTTCCCGGACCGGACGGCATGAAGGTCGACGTGGACGGCCGCGTATGGGCCACGGCGAGCGACGGCGTGCGCGTACATGACAGCGACGGGACGCTGCTGGGGACCATTGAATTTCCCCACGCTCCCGCGAATTGCGCCTTTGGCGGAGAAGACTCCCGGACCTTCTATGTAACAGCGCGGCCCGGCGTGTACAAGATCGAGATCGCCGTCACGGGCCTTCGGCCCCTTGGGCCCACCGAGGACGCGGCGGACTGATTGTCGCGCCCGTCATTCTGTTCTATCGAGGCCTTGTTCTCGCGGCGGCCGAAGGGCCGCCAACGGGAGAACAAGGCGCAAGGACCCGGTCCTCGCCCGATCACTCTCTTGCGGGGGCGCACACACAAACAAAAAAAGGATGGGGATCGTTCATGGCGCTGCCCGCCCTAACGTACTGTGGACCGCGGAACGGCGGCAACTTCGAACAGCATTGGAGCGGCGCCTATCTCGAAGCGCACTTGATCTCGGACGTCGGCAAGAAGCGGGCCGCCAACGAGGACGCCTGCGCCGTGGCGGAAGGCCCCGCCGGCGAGGAAGGCGGCGCCGAGGAGGTGCTGTTCGCCGTGGCGGACGGCATGGGCGGGGCCCGCGGCGGCGGGAAAGCCAGTCAGATGGCCTTGGGGACCATCGCGGAAACGTGCTTTGCCCAGGCGGACGGCAAGAACGCGCCCGCCCGCCTACAGGCTTGTCTGGAAGAAGCGAACCAGCGGATCTTGGCCTTCGCCGACGAGAACCCGGAATTAACCGGCATGGGAACGACCGTGTCGGCGGCGCTGGTATCCGGCGACTACGCCTACATCGCGCAAGTCGGCGACAGCCGGGTGTATTGGATTCGCCCCGGCATGAAGGCGATCCATCAAATCACGGAAGATCATTCCATTGTCGCCGAACAGGTGCGCAGCGGCTTGATCTCGCCGGAGGAGGCGCGCACCCACGCCCTGCGCAACCTCATCACCCGCGCCGTGGGCACGCGGGACACCATCGCCGTCGACCTTTTCGCCGTCAAGCTCGCCCTGGGGGACAAGCTGCTCATTTGCACCGACGGCCTTACGAACCAGGTCGACGAGAACACGATTGCCCGCCAGATTCTCTCCCTCCCCCCTTGTGAAGCGGCCCACAATCTCGTGGACGCCGCCCTCGCCGCGGGCGCGCCCGACAATGTCACGGCTGTGATTCTCGAAGTGACCGCACCGCCTCCAAAGAGCCGGCTGGATCGGGGCGCCATCGAAGTGGACGCAGGCGACAGCGAGGCGCCCACCGTGTTCGGCCGCCTCCGCCGGCTGTTGTCGGGCAAGCGGGACGGTGACGATGGCCCGGCCAACGACGCCTAACCGGCGCCGCGCCCTTCCTAACACCGTTTACTTCCGGCGCTCCACCACGTAGCGGGCCAGATCGCGGAACGTCTCGCCCTCCGCGCCGAATCCGTCAAGGGCGACGATGGCGGAGGCCACTTGCTCGCCGGCCAGGCGGCGCGCCTCCTCAAGCCCGAGCAGGGCGGGATACGTGGACTTGTGATGGGCCTCGTCGCTTCCCACGGGCTTGCCCATATCGGCTTCGGCGCCCGTGACGTTCAGAATGTCGTCGGCGATTTGAAAAGCCAGGCCGATCCGTTCCCCGTAAGCCGTAAGCGCCGCCAACTGTTCGGCGTTGGCGCCCCCGAGCATGGCGCCACAACGGACGCTGCCCCGGATGAGCGCCCCGGTCTTGTAGCTGTGCAAGCGCCGCAGCGCATCCACGGTCAGCGGCTTGTCCTCGCTCATCAGATCAATCACTTGACCGCCCACCATGCCTTCGACGCCCGCGGCGTGGGCAATCTCCCGGACGATGGCCGCATCTCCCGTCTGAGCGGCGACATCGAAGGCCATGGTCAATAGCGCATCGCCGGCGAGGATCGCCATGGCTTCCCCATAGGCCTTGTGACACGTAGGGCGGCCGCGGCGTAGGTCATCATCGTCCATGGAGGGCAGGTCGTCATGGATGAGGCTGTACGTGTGGATCATCTCCATGGCGCAGGCGGCGGGCAACGCGGATTCGTCATCGCCCCCCACAAGCATGGCCGCTCCCAAGACCAGCCCCGGCCGAAGACGTTTCCCCCCCGCGAACAAGCTGTACCGCATCGGCTCCGCCAGCTCCGCAGGGGCGCCGTTCCAACTCGCGAAGTATCCCTCCAAGGCTTGCTCGGTCTTGCGGGCCTTTTCCAGCAAGAAGTCCTCAATGCCGTTCAAAACAGGTACCCTTCGTCCTCATCCTTCCCCCCTTCGCCGTCTTTTGGAGACGGCGCCGCATTCCCCTCGGGCGCATTGGCGCCGCTCTCCCCCGCTCCGGCGCTCGCCGCCAAACGCTCCGCCTCGTCCGTGTCCCCCGTTTCTCCAAAGGGCTCGGCCTCAAGCGCGCCTTCCGGCGTCTTCGTCAACTGCTCGATCTTCTTCTCCGCCGCCGCGAGGGCCTTCTCACAGCGTTTCGCCAACTGGATTCCCTCCTCGAAACGTTTCAAGGATTCGTCCAGGTACAGCCCCCCCTCTTCCAGGGTCTCCACTATCTCTTCCAGC
>SLHB01000122.1 GCA_007136375.1 Candidatus Hydrogenedentota bacterium | reverse complement strand
TTCCCGATGGCGATCACCCATTCGCCAATGTATAGGTTCTCGGAATCGCCCAAGGGCAAGCTGGGAAAACTGCCGCCTTGGGCGCGCAGCACGGCCAGGTCCGTCGTCTCGTCGGCGCCCACCAGTTCCACGTCCAACGTGCGGCCATCAGGGAGGGACACGGTGAGGTCATGGGCGTTCTGGATGACGTGGAAGTTGGTGAGAATATGGCCTTGATTGTCGAAGAAGAATCCCGTGCCGATGCCCTCGACGCGCCGCTCCCGCGTGCGGTACCCGCGCCGGGGCAGTCCGAAGGGATCAAAGAAATCGAAATAGAAGGGATCGAACACGCGCTGGCGCTCAATCGAGATGACGTTGATGGTGACCACCGCCGGTCCGGCGTGCTCAATGGCGCGGACAATAGCGTTGCGCCGGTCTTCGTCGATGGGCTGGGGGTTCGCCGCGGCGCCCTGGCCAAACTGGGCGGCTTGCGCGGCAGGCTCGCCGTCCATCAGCGCGTTGCCCGCCAGAGACGCCGGGCGTTCCTCCGTGAAGGGACCGGCCTCGGCGAACCGCCACAACATCCCAGTCACAACTGTTAATGCAATCAACACGATAATGGATGGGCGCATCAAAAATCGCATTGGTGTTCTCCATTTTTCTTTGCAAGTTTCCAGAAACCGCGGGACCCAGACGGGCCTTGCCTTGTACGTTATAGGACGCCGGAAAGGCGCGCCTTATTCGTGGACCTGGCGGAGGTCACGTGGGCGTGCGCAAAAAGAGGATGAGGCCCACGGCGAAGAAGACGGCGTTCGCCAGCCAGGCCGCCACCACGGGAGGCAACTGGCCCACATGGCCAAAACCCATGCAGAGGGTGTACATGAGTATATACACGATAGCTGTGGCGATGCTCGTGCCGAAGCTGATGGCCAGGCCGCCCCGCTGCAGCCGGATGGCGAAGGGTATGGCCAGCCACATCATCACGAAGCTCAGCGCCGGCTGCGAAAACTTCGCATGGAACGCCACTTCCATCGACGTCGTGGGGATTCCGCGCTCGCCCGCCCAACGGATGTTGTCCCAAAGCTCGCCCGCCCGTTGCGTCTCCGCCGGACGCGCCTGAATGAACAGCTCCCGGGGACGCTCCCGAATGGGCGCCGGCTCCTGCGTGATCCGCCGATCCGCGAGAATAACGTTGACATCGGCGTCAAAGACGACCCAACGGCCGTCCTCCATGATCCATTGCTCCCGCGCTTCGTCCCAATAGAGCCGATCGGCCATGATTTGCTCGACGGCGTCGTCCCGCAGCGCGTGAAGGACCGCGTCCTCCCCCGCGTCGGAGATGCGGTTGTAGGTGGCGACATGAAGGATCCAGCCGCCGTCAAGGTTGGCCCAGCTCACGCCCGGCCGGGGGTTGGCGGGCAGCCGGCCGAAGTAGACCCGCTCCATCCGGTCCGCCTGGGCGATGGCGGGCGCGCCGATGGTTTGCTCTAGGCCGAAGCAGAGCCCGGCGAAGCCCAGGGCCAACAGCACGGGCGTCAACATGAGGCGGCGCAGGCTGACGCCCCCGGCGAGCGCCGCGGTGACCTCGTTGTGCTCGGCGGCGCGCCCCAGAACCAGGAGGCCCGCGACGAGCATGGCCAGCGGCGCCGCCTGGAACGCCACGCCCGGCGCCACGTATACGTAGTACTCCGCCACGACATGCCAGGGAACATCATGGTCGCGGATAGCGCGGCGGACGTTCGTGAGCAGATCGACAACGATGAACAGTCCCACGAAGCTGGCGAGCGTCTTGAGGAGCGCCGAGACGATGCGCCGGAAGAGATAGCGGTCGAGGGTCGTCATACCCGGTCCACCCGCCAGACGAGCCAGGCCCCCACGGCCAGCAGCACGAAGTTGGGCGCGAAGGCCCGCAGCACGGTCTCCTCCAGGCTGAGGAGGCCGCCCCGGTCGAAGGCCAGTGTGAGGAGGTAGTAGGCTAGGAACACGCCCGCGCCAATGGCGAAACTGTAACTCTTGCCCGCCGCGCGCCGCCGCGCCGCCAACGGGGCCGCCATGACGCTCACGACAAGACAGGCGAAGGGCAACGCGGCCCGTTCGCCAATTTCATTGCGGATGCGGCGCAGCTCGTCCGCGTTCGCCTGGTCGTCCCCTTCCTCCGCCAGTGCGGCGGAAAGCTCGCGTTCTCGCTCCAACAGTTGCGCCAGGGACATGGCCCGCCGATCCCGGGCGGGCCGGTCGGGGATGAAGTCCGGCGTGGTCAAAACCCAGCGGTCAAATGTGCTCCGGGCCAGCCGTCCGCCTTCCTCCGGGAAGATGATATGCCCGTTTCGCAGCTCCAGCGAGGCTTCCCAACCCTCCTGAAAGACTTGGGCCTCGCCGGCGTGGTACACCCAGGCGCCGCCGTCCCGCTCCGGCACGAGAATGTTGATGTCGTAGAGCGTCTGCGTCTCCGGGTCCTTATCGCCGATGTAGAACCGCCATCCGTCGACCTGGTGCATCGTGCCCGCGGGCAGTTTGTCCAGGGTGATGCGCAGGGGGATTTCGACGAACATAAGGTGATGGGCCCGCATCACGGCGGGCGGCTGCACCCGGTCCTGCAAGAGGAAGCTGCCCACTGTCAACAGGGCGCCCCCCGCGAGCACCGGCAGGATGATGCGCTTCAACGGCGCGCCGGCCGCGCGCATGGCCGTGATCTCGTTGTCCTCCGCAAGCCGCCCAAAGGCCATGAGGATGCCCATCATGTAGGTGATCGGAATGACATAGATAATGACGGCGGGCAAGAACAAGACGCCCACATGAAGGAAATCCAGCGCGCTGATCTGCTGCATGGCCGTCTGCACCACGGCGGCCCCAGCGGGATCCACGCGCTCGCGGATCTCATTGGCGACCGTGACAAAACTGATGACCGCCAAGGCCAATACGGACGGAACAGCGACCTGGCGGAGTATATAGCGGTAGAGAAGCACTATGGCCTGCAGCGGTTATCCCAGCATGGGCGTGAATGGAGCGCGGCCAGGGGCGGGCGCCCCGCGCGGCTCCGTGAAGACTTGGGCCCCGGCGCCCAACACGGCAGTATACCCCACGCCCACGCCTCCGCGCCATGGCCGCCGGAGGTGAAACCGCGCGCCTGGGTATGTCAGGATGGCGCCAGGGCAGGGATTTGGGGGCGGGTGTGAAACTGCACAGATGGACACGAGAGCCGGCGAGTGGGCGCGCGCGTTTCCGGCGGGGCATCCCGCGGAAGCACGTGGACGGCCATGGCGGGGGGACGGCGCGCATGAGCGATGGACCGTACATCTACGACTATCCCAGGCCGATGGTCACGGTGGATACCGTGGTGTTCGCGCCCCATGGCCAGGGCCTGGCGGTGCTGCTGATTCAGCGTGGCAAGGCGCCCTTCGAGGGGCATTGGGCCTTGCCCGGCGGTTTCGTGGACATGGAGGAAGACCTCGCCGCCGCCGCGGCCCGGGAGCTAGAGGAGGAAACTGGCGTTGCGGGCGTCACGCTGGACCAGTTCCGGACCTATGGCGCCCCGGGGCGGGACCCCAGAGGCCGGACCATCAGCGTGGTCCATTTGGCCCTCGTCGACAGCCGGCGCCATCCCGTGTCGGGCGGCAGCGACGCCGCAAAGGCCGCCTGGTGGGATATCTGGACCGCGCCGCCCATGGCCTTCGATCACGGGACGATCGTTAGCGAGGCCCGCTTCCATCTGCAAGAGCTTACGCGCCACGCGGGCGTGGGCGTGCAGGCGCTGGAGTCGCCCTTTCCCTTCGACGCGCTGCTGGAGTTGTATGAGCGCATTTGGGGCGCGTCCATCGCCGAGGACCCGTTGCGCGCGCAACTGCTCGACTTGGAAATCATTGAACCGGACGCCTGGGGAAGGCCCGGTCACTACACGTTTGTTTCCCGTCATCAGGCGCGGGTGTAGCCGCGCCACAGCGGCCCCATGACGATCCGCCGCCGTCTTCCGCGCGAATGCGGCGAGGCGGCTGGCTCCAACAGGAGGCTTCTCCCGTATGAAAGTCGATCCCAGCGACGCGCTCATCGTCGTGGATATGCAGAACGATTTTTGCCCGGGCGGCGCGTTGCCCGTTCAGAAAGGCGACGTCATTGTGCCTGGAATCAACCGGATTCACCCGAAATTCCGGCATAAAGTGTATAGCCGCGATTGGCATCCGCCGGACCATTGCAGCTTTTCGCCGACCCCTCGCTTCGAGGACAAGAGTTGGCCCGTCCACTGCGTCGCCGGTACGGAAGGCGCCGCATTCCACCCGGATCTGGACGTGCCCGAGGACGCCGAAATTGTAGACAAGGCCCAGGATCCGAACCGGGAGGCCTACAGCGCCCTGGACGGCACGGGCCTGGCGGAACGGCTCCGGGACCGCGGCGTCAAGCGGGTCTTCGTCTGCGGCTTGGCCCAGGACGTTTGCGTCCGTTGCACGGTCATCGACGCCCTCCACGGCGGGTTCCAAGCCGTGCTCCTGACAGACCTCACGAAGCCCGTGGACAATCCGCCCGGCGCCGGAGAGCGCACCCTAGGGGAAATGCGCGAAGAGGGCGCGGTTCTGATGTCCTCGGAGGCCCTGGAATGAACGCGGAGGGCGCGCTCGCGCCGTGGTTCCGCCGCGAAGGTCTGGCGCTGCTCACGGACTTCTATCAGTTGACGATGGCGGCCGGTTACCTTAAGGAAGGGCGCGAAAGCGACGCCGTATGTTTCGAGTACTTCTTTCGCGACCTGCCGCCGCACGCCGGCTTCGCGGTCACGGCGGGCCTCGAGCCCTTTCTGGGCTACCTCGCCAACCTTCGTTTCGCCGCCGGCGATATTGACTATCTCCGGAGCCTCGGCCTCTTCGATGACGTCTTTCTCGACTATCTCCGCGACTTCCGGCCCCGGTGCGCGGTCCGCGCCATGCCGGAGGGCACGCTTGCCTTTCCCCACGAGCCCATTATGCAAGTGGAGGGGCCATTGGCGGAAACGCAGCTCATCGAAACCGCGCTTCTCAACATCATCAACCACCAGACGCTCATCGCCACGAAGGCGGCCCGGGTGTGCCTGGCGGCGGACGGCGATCCCGTGCTGGAGTTCGGCCTGCGCCGCGCCCACGGCCCCGACGGGGGCATTAGCGGATCCCGCGCCGCCTACATTGGCGGCTGCGCCTCCACGTCGAATGTCCTGGCCGGCAAGGCGTACGGAATTCCGGTTTCTGGAACCCTTGCCCACAGTTGGGTCATGAGCTTCGATAGCGAGGCCGACGCCTTCCGCCGCTTCGCCCGCATCTATCCCGGCCGCTGTATCCTGCTCGTGGACACCTACGACACCCTGGAGAGCGGCGTGCCCAACGCCATCAAGGTGTTCAAGGAGTTCCGGGACGCGGGCCAGGAGATCCGCCCCGCCATCCGCCTGGACTCCGGCGACTTGGCGAAACTGAGCAAGCGCGCCCACGCGATGATGACCGACGCGGGGCTTACGGATCCGCTCATCGTGGCGAGCAACGACCTCGACGAGGACCTCATCGCCGACCTGAAGCGGCAGGGCGCCAAGATAAACGCCTGGGGCGTGGGCACCCACCTCATCACGGCGTACGACAGCCCCGCCCTCAACGGCGTCTACAAGTTGGTGTCCAAGGAGCACAACGGGCACTGGAGCCCACGGATGAAGATTTCCTCGAACATGGCGAAGGCCACAGACCCCGGCCGGAAGAATGTCGTCCGGTATTACAATGACCATGGCCATCCCGTCGCCGATGTCCTCTTTGAAGAAGGCGAGGCCTGGCCAGAGCACGGCCCCGTGACAGGCCGGCGCCGGGGATTGCCCCACCTCCCCGTCCGCATCCGCGATGCGAAAGTCGGAAAGCCGCTGTTGCAGCCGGTGTTCCATAACGGGGAGCCCACGCAAGATTCTCCCGCCGTCGAGGCTATCCGCGAGCGCGCCCAGGAAGGGATCGCCCGCCTCCCCGACGAATACAAGCGCCTGCGCAATCCCGAGATCTACGCCGTCGCCTTGTCCGAACGCATCGGCGACATGAAGGAAGCCCTCCTGGAATCGCCCGAACTCACCGGCTGACTCCTCGCCGTGAACATTCGCGGCCGCGCACCGGACGACGCCCGCCGCCGGCCGCGCCAACCAAAGGAACGAGCAACGATGCGCCTGATACGCACCGGAACCGCCGCCACCAGCGCCCGTGTTGGCGACTTCGCCGCGAACAGCGCCTGCCTGCGCGAGGCCATTGACGAAGCGCGCCGCCGGGGCCTCCATGTCTTGGTCACGCCCGAGTTGGGCCTATCCGGCTACAGTCTGGAAGACAAGGTTTTCTGGCCGGACATCACCCACCGGAGCTGGGAGGCGTTGAACGCCCTCGCGGAGGAGTGCCGGGATATCAGCGTCTTCGTCGGTTTGCCCGTGCGCCTGCGCGCCATGATGTACAACGCCCTCGCCTTCATCCACGATGGACGCGTGCGGGGGCTGTTGCTGAAGAAGTATCTGCCCACATACAGCATCTTCTACGAAGGGCGGAACTGGGCGGCCTGGGGCGCAGGCGTCACCGAGTACCATGGCGTCCCCGCGGGCGACCTCGTTTTCCGCCTGCCCTACGGCGTCGTCAGCGCCGAGATCTGCGAGGACCTATGGGCCCGGCAATCGCCCGCCCACAGCCGCGTGCAGGCGGGCGCCGAGATCATCTGCAACGCGAGCGCCTCGCCCTTCACGCCGCTGAAGAACAGCCAGCGCCGGCGCATGGTCCAGGGCGCCGCCGCGAACCTCGCCTGCATCTACGCCTACGCCAATCTGTTGGGTTGCGACAACAGCCGGCTCCTTTTCGACGGCGGCGGCTTTGTGGCCACGCCAGAAGGAATCGTGGCGGAAGGCCCCCACCTCTCGAAGGAGCGCTGGACCCTCGCCACGGCGGTGGTGGACCTCGACGACGTCGCGCGCGTCCGGGCGGAGAACTCCACCTGGCGCCATGACGCCATGCGGGGCGGCGAGGACGCCAACACGGAATTGATTGACCTTTCGGACGGCGCGTACGCTCCCGCGCCCGTAGAGGCGTTCGTCCAGCAGATGCCCGGGAGCTTTTTCATGCCCGCGCCGACGGAGGCGCCGGCGCCAAGGCAAGGCGGAGAGGCCGCGGCGTATCTCGACGAGATCCTGGACGCCCTGGTGCTGGGTCTCCGAGACTACTTCGAGAAAGTCGGTGTCTTCGAGCGCTTTCTCGTCGCCCTGTCTGGCGGCCGGGACAGCGCCCTCTGCCTGCTCTTGGCCGTGGGCGCGGCAAAGGCCCTGAACGGTGGGCGGGACACCCAGCGCTACGCCGAACGGGTAAGCACGGTGTATCTTCCCAACCGGGCGTACAGCTCGGACGCCACGGAGAACGCCGCGCGGGGCTTGGCGTGGGAACTGGGCGTGCCCTTCCGCGTCGTGTCCATCGCGGAGGAAGCGGATGTGGCGCTCCAGAAAGCGGAAGAGATGCTGGGCGGCGAGGGGGAAGTGGCGCCCATGGCCCGGCAGAACCTGCAAGCGCGGATCCGCGGCGCCATGGTGCTCAACTGGGCGAACAGCGCCGGCGGCCTTGTCCTCGTCACGTCCAATCTGAGCGAGAGCGCCGTGGGCTACACCACGACGGGCGGCGACAATCAAGGCGGTTACTCGCCCATCGCCAACGTGCCCAAGACCGTCGTTACCCGCCTCCTGGAGCACGCGGCCGCCCGCGACGGATTGAAGTCCCTCCAGGACATTCTCGCCATCCCGCCCAGCGCCGAACTCGCGCCCGATCAAGAAGACGAGGCGGACCTCATGCCCTACGCCGTGCTGGACGACCTCCTCTATCTCTACGGCCGGCGGCGCATGTCCCTGGCCGATTGTTGGCGTGTCCTGTGTCCCCGGCATCCGGACCATGATCTGGAGCAATTGCGGGAATGGACGGGCCGGTTCGGATCGCTTTTCGCCCAGAACCAGTGGAAGCGGGAGCAATTGCCCGTAACCATGAAGGTGATGGACCTGGACTTGGACCCGAAAACGGGTTTCCGTTTTCCGGTGACCCAGAGCATCGAATACGAGTTGGAGGCGCTCCGCGAAGCCAAACCTTAGACGGTGGCCCCATTGATTCACGGTCCGGGATGGGATGTAATGGGGCTTGTGGAAGCATGACGGGACAGACCCAGAAAAGGAGGGAGACGGTTCGATGAGGCATTTGTGTTTTTGCGGCGCGGCGGCTGCGGTAGTGGCCATGGCGTGTCCGTTTTTCGCGGCGGCGGACACCGACGGAAATCCCAACGGGCAGGGCGTTCATCCCTACGCGGAAAACCCCTTCTACTGGGCGTACAACGGCGAACCCATGGTGCTCATTGGCGCCACCGACCGCGACAACCTCTGGCAATGGACGGGAGACGACCTTACCGAGCACCTCGACCGCATGACCGCCGCCGGCGGCAACTATGTCCGCAACACCATGTCCGACCGCAACGACGGGGACGTGTTCGCTTACGCGGAAGTCGAGGAAGGCCTGTACGACCTAGACGAATGGAACGAAGAATACTGGGACCGGCTCCGCTTCTTCCTCGACGAGACGGCCGAACGGGGGATCATCGTCCAGCTCACCCTGTGGGACCGCTACGATTTGGCGACATGGTACGGCCGCTTCGAGGTGCATCCGCTGAACCCCGCCAACAACGTGAACCTCGAAGACGACGCCATCACCCACATGGACGACTACTACGGCGGCTCCATCCAAAACGGAAACGAGCCCGTGCTTGCGGTGCAACACCGCTACATCGACGAGTTGATGTCGGTTACGCTTGAGTACGATCACATTCTGTACAACGTGAACAACGAGAGCGCCCACGCCCGGGAATGGGACGACTATTGGGCGGAATACCTCCATGACGCCGCGGCGGAGCGGGACCGGGAAATCCACGTGACGACCATGCGCTTCTCACCGATGACTTCGGTTTATCAGGCGTTGACCCGTCCCGACCTCTACTCCTTTGCCGAGACCTCGCAGAACAATCAGGACGCCCTGGGCGCCGTGGGGCGAAACCACTACGAAAACATGATCCGTTGGCGCAACATCATTGCCGCCCATCCCAACGGGCCCATGCCTATGAACAACGAGAAGGTCTACGGGGAGGGCGTGGGCGGAAACGTGGCGGCGGGGACCGAAAAAGAGGCGGTGGAGCGATTCTGGCGCAACATCTTCGCCGGCGCCGCGTCCAGCCGTTTCCACCGCCCGGCGCCGCGGAACGGTTGGGGGTGGGGTATCGGCCTGTCGGACCGCGCGGAGGAGACCCTTCGCTCCGTCTCAGCTTTTCTGGACGCTTTCGACATCTTCCGGGCGTCGCCCTATTTCGAAGTAGAAATGGACAGCCACTCCATCGACGCGGACTACTGCCTGGCCATACCCGGCGAGGCCTACGCCGTCTATTTTCCCTCCGGCCGCGCCACCGTGTTCCTCAATCCGTGGGTGTACGCGGACGCCTTCTCGGTGCGCTGGCTCGACGTGGCGGCGGGAAACTGGTCCGATGAAGAGATCATCGAGCCGGACTGGGACCAGGAGATGGACCACTGGTGGGGCCCCCGGCGCGTCATCAATCTGACGCCTAGCGGCAACGGCTCGTATGTGGCCCTTGTCGAAGTCGTGGATTAGATAGGGCCGCCGAACCATTCATGAACCGCGCGCCGGTGTCGCGGACGCCCCGCGGCGTCGGCGCGTTTCCGTTTCGGGCGATCCCCATCGCCAACGCGCGCGGGAGTATCTTCCATGAACACACGGACACACGCGACCCCAATTCTGTTCTTTGCTTGCGCGCTGTTTGCGTCCATGGCCGCCCACGGAGAGTTGCAGGCCGGCGCGGCCGCCGTGGACATCACCCCCGAAACCTTTCCTGTTTCCGTGAACGGCGGCATGCTCGCCAACGAGGCGGAGGGGGCGGCCATGCCCCTGAAGGCCAGGGCCATCGTTGTGGCCGATGACGACCGCCGCATCGCCATCGTCGTGGCGGACAGTTGCATGATGCCCCGGGATCTCCTGGACCGGGCGAAAGCCCGCGCGGCGGAAGCCACTGGCATCCCGCCGGAGCATATGCTCATCGCGGCGACACACACCCACAGCGCGCCCGCCGCCATGGGTTGCCTCGGCGCCGAACCCGAGAAAGCCTACATCCCCTTCCTGGAAGACCGTCTCGCCCAGGCCATCGCCGACGCGGATGCGAACCTCGCGCCCGCGCGGGTGGGTTGGGCCTCGGCGAACGCGGCCGATTACACAGCGGTGCGCCGGTGGATACGCCGGCCAGACCAGATCGCCGACGACCCCTTCGGCAACCCCACCGTGCGCGCGAACATGCACGCGGCCAGCAATCTCGACGATGTCACCGGCGAATCCGGACCCATCGATCCCGAGCTTTCCCTTATCTCCTTCACGGCGCCCGACGGCCGGCCCATCGCGGTGCTGGCCAATTTCTCGATGCACTACTTTGGCGGCGTCCAGCCTTTGCATCCCGACTACTTCGGGCTCTTCGCCGAGGGCCTCCAAGCGCGGCTCGCGCCGGAGACGCCGGGCGATCATCCGCCCTTCGTGGCGATGATGTCCCACGGATGCAGCGGCGACATCTGGCGGCGGGACTACCGGAATCCCGATGGCGAGCCGCCAGCGTTGGCCGCCATCGAAGGATACGCCGAAGGGTTGGCCGACATTGCCATGACAGCCTTAGACACGATTGAACACCAAGCGGACGCGGACATCGCGATGGAAGAGGCGCGGCTCCCCTTGGAATACCGCGTTCCGGACCGTCAACGCCTGGAGTGGGCGCGGCGTGTCGTGGCCGAGATGGGCGATCGTCTCCCGGAAAACACAGAGGAGGTGTACGCCCGGGAACAGATCATGCTCCACGAATGGCAATCCGCCGAGGTGGTGGTGCAAGCGGCGCGCATAGGCGAAATCGGCGTGGCCGCGACGCCCACGGAGACCTACGCCCTCACGGGCCTGAAGATCAAGCTGCAAAGCCCCCTGCCGAACACCATGGTGCTCGACCTCGCGAACGGCGCCGATGGCTACATCCCGCCGCCGGAACAGCACGTACTTGGCGGCTACAACACCTGGGCCGCCCGGACGGCCGGCTTGGAAGTGCAGGCCGAACCCAAGATCTCGGAGGCCGCGCTGCGCTTGCTGGAGCGTGTCGCGGATAAACCGCGCAGGCCTCACGAGCCGTCCATGGGCCCGGCGGCCAAGGCCATCCTTGCGCTGGACCCAATGGCGTACTGGCGGCTCGACGATCTCGCCGGTCCCTGGGCCGCCGACCGGTCGGGCCACCACCGTGACGCCATCTACGAACCAGGCGTGGTTTTCTTCTTGCCGGGACCCCGTTCCGCGTCATTCGCGGGAGACGGCGGACACAGCCGCGCCGCCCACTTTGCGGGCGGCCGCGTCCACGCCCGCGTTCCAGATCTGGGAGCCGAGTACTCCGTCTCCCTCTGGTTTTGGAACGGCATGCCCGCCGGGACCCGGGAGATGACAGGCTGGTTATTCTCCCGGGGACGGAACCACGGCCTGGACAGCCAGGGCGTCCATCTCGGCCTTGATCGCGACGGCCGGCTCCTGCTCTCCACGGACAGCGGATCGGCGGTGGGCGCGGCGGCAATCGAACGATGGACGTGGAACCACGTGGTCTTGGTGCACGGCCGTTCGAGAATCCGCGTTTATCTCAACGGCGACGCCGAACCTGGCCTGACCGTCAGCCTGTCGACGCCCATTCCGGCGGACTTGGGCGACCTCTTCGTCGGCGGACACGGAAACAACGCGTTCGGCTTCGAAGGCCGAATCGCCGAGATCGCCGTGTTTGGCCGGGCGCTGACCCCTGGGGAAGCGCGGATCCTGAGCGCGCCGCCCGGCGGCTAGGCCGGCGTGCGCCGGTCCTTGATATGGCTTACTATATTCAGCATGATGGCGTCACGGTGAATTAACAGAAAGCGTTGGCGCGGGTGGAGCGTTTCGCCCACCGCGGCCGAAGGTGGAGGGATTGATGAAGGCTGCGATTTCCCGTGACGCCCTCTTGATCGCCTTGGGCTATTTCGTTGTTGGCGCGGGCTGGATTCTCTTTTCCGATGGCCTGTTCGAGTTGTTATGGCTCGAGAGCCCGCCCATGTGGGCGAACGTGTTGAAGGGCATCGGCTTCATCCTGGCGACGGCCATCCTCTTGGGCGCGCTGCTCCACCACCGCTTCTCCCTTGTTCGTAACCTTCAGGAGAAAGCCGAAGAAACCGCGATGCGGTACCGCGCCATCGTAGAGGAAGCCTCCGAGGGCATCGTCATCTTCGACGATAAGGGTAGGTTTCTCGATGTAAACCCCCAGTTCTGCGCGTTGATGGGCTATTCCGCGGAAGAACTGCGCAGCCGGCGGCTGGACAGCATCATCGGGCAGACCGAGGCCCCGATGCCTTTTGACGCGCTCCAACGTGGTGAGGTCATCCGGCGCGACCAAACCCTTCTCCGCAAGGACGGAGACATCATTCATGTCGAGGTGAGCGCGCAGCAAATGCGGGCGGGAAGGTATCTCGGGTTCGTCCGGGACGTGACGGAGCGAACGCAACTCGCCGCCCAACGGGACGAAGCCTTGGCGCGGCTGCGGGCCGTGGTCCGGGCCAGTCCCTTGGCCATTTTCACCTTGGACCCGGAGGGCCGTGTCTCTGGCTTATGGAACAAAGCCGCCGAGCGGATATTCGGATGGACCGCGGAGGAAGTCGTTGGCGCGCCCCTGCCCATCGTGCCGCCGGAAGCCGAAGCCGAGTTCAAGGCGCTCCTGGACAGAATCCTCGAAGGCAAGTGGCTCACGGGTGTCCGCTTGGTCCGGCGCCGCCGCGACGGCTCGCCCGTGCATGTGAGCTTGTCCGCCGCGCCCTTGAAAAACGGCGACAACGGCGGGAGTGGGCCCACGGGCGCGATAGCGTTGCTGGAAGACATTACGGAAAAGGTCGTCCAGGAAGAAGAGCACCGGCGCGTGCGGGAAGCGCTTCGCCGGCTCATGGCGAACACGCCCAACGCGGTGACCGTGGTCAACAAGGACCTGACGCTGTTCCAAGCGAATAGCGCCTGGGAGCGGCTCACGGGGGTGAGCGCGGAGGAAGCGGCGGGCAAGCCGTTGACCGAGATTTTTCCGCACCGCGCCGCCGAACTGACGCAAAAATATGAGGACGTGATCCGTTTCGCCACGCCGAGCGTGTGCGAGGAAATGTCCCTCACGGAGGGCGCGGCCCGCCACTTCCGGGTGGTCCGCTTCCCCATGTTCGACTCCGAGGGCCGCGTGGAGGCTGTTGGCGGCGAAGCCGTGGACATCACCGACCTCAAACGGACGCGGGAGCGCTTGGAGGCCTCCGAGGCGCGTTACCGCTTGCTCTTCGCCCACAATCCGCTGCCCATGTACATCATGGACGAGTCGACCCACCGCTTTCTGGAGGCGAACGAGGCGGCCGTGGCCCACTACGGGTATGCGCCGAAAGAATGGCTCGCCATGACGTGGGCCGATCTGTGCGTGGACGAGGAGGCGCCGCCTCCGCCCCCCGGCGGCGGCCCGGAGGCCGGCGCGGAGGAGACGGCTGTGTGCGTCCACAAAGGGCGGGACGGCGCCGCCATGCACATGGAGGTCGCGGGCTACCGCTTTACGCATAAAGGCCGGGACGCCAGATTGATTCTCGCGAAGGACATCACCGCCCGCGTTCAAGCCGAGGAGGCGGTCCGCCAGTTGAACGAGCAGCTCGAATCGCGGGTCCGCGAGCGGACGGCGCTCTTGGAGGAGACCAACCAGGAACTGGAGTCCTTCTCCTACTCCGTGTCCCACGACCTCCGGGCCCCGCTCCGCGCTATTGACGGGTTTGCCGCCATCATCGAGGAAGACTACGGCGCCGCCCTCGATGCCGAGGCCCAGCGGCTCTTCCGCATGATACGCGACAGCGCGGCAAAGATGGACGGACTCATCGGCCAACTCCTGGATTTCTCCCGCTGCGCCCGGAAGGAACTCCGGGTGGACAGCGTGGATATGACCGCCCTGGCCCGCTCGGCGATGGAAAGCGCGCTCCAGCGCCACGGGCGGAATCCGGACGTGTGCGAGCTCCATCCGCTGCCGCCCGGGCGGGGCGACGCCACGCTATTGGAGCAAGTCTTGTATAATCTAGTGGATAATGCGCTTAAATTTACCCGGGATACCCCTGAACCTAGGATTGTTATTGAGGCGTTTGACAGGGACAATGAGGCGGTGTACTGTGTGCGGGACAACGGCGCGGGGTTCGACCCCGCCTACGCGGATAAGCTGTTCGCGGTCTTTCAACGGCTCCATTCGGCCGATGAGTACGAGGGAACGGGCGTGGGGCTCGCTACCGTCTCGCGGATCGTTCGCAGACACGGCGGGCGCGTGTGGGCGGAAGGCGAACCGGGAAAGGGCGCCGCGTTCTACTTCACGTTGGGCGGCGGCGAGGCCTAGGCGCCCCATGAGTCCCCGCGGCTGGAAAGCAGTGTGGCCGCCCCCTGGCCGCCTCATGAAACAGGCCGTAACCAGGCCGGAGACCCCGGGTTGGGCATGGAACCGAACCTAGGCCGGCGCGTATACAGTTACAGGAAGTCCGGGTCTTAGTTCGCTGACTGTGGTCAGGCAGCGCCCTGAGTGCTATTGGCGAGCGGCGCTTCGGCCGTAATTCCACGCTTACTTTGTTTGTGACGCCCGGCGGTAGTCAGGAGTATCGGACCATGAGCTCTCCGTTGCGGGTGTTGATCCTCGAGGATAGTCCCCCGGACGCGGAATTGATGGTGCGCGCGCTCAAGCAGAGCGGCTACGAAGAGATCACATGGTCCCGCGCCGAGAGCGAGCGCGGCTTTCAGGAAGCGCTCAGCCCCCCGCCGGATGTTGTGCTCGCCGACTACACGCTGCCTTCCTACGACGCCTCTCGCGCGCTAACCTTCCTCAAGAACGCCCGCCTCGACGTTCCCTTCATCGTGGTGACCGGCAGCATCAGCGAAGAGGCCGCCGTCGAATGCATCCGGGCCGGCGCCGCGGATTACTTGCTCAAGGGCCGGCTGGCGCGGCTGGGTCCGGCGGTGCAGCGCGCCCTTCGCGACAAGCGGTTGCGCCAGGAGAAGCGCCGGGCTGAATTCGCCCTCCTGGAGAGCGAGGAACGCTTCAAGGCGGCGGTGCAACACAGCACCGATATCATCACCATCCTCAACGCCGAGGGCGTCATCCTGTATCAAAGTCCCGCCGGCGAGCGCATCCTCGGCTATGAAGCGGGCGAGATCGTCGGCAGCAACGCCTTTGAATACGTTCACCCCGAAGACCGGGACGAAACGTTCCGTGTGTTTGTCGACGGATTGGCCGCCGGCCAAGGCGTTTCCAGAGCGACCTACCGGTTCCGCTCCGCCACCGGCGAATGGGTCCACCTCGAATCGGTCGCTTCCGCCATGCAGGCCGACCTCCTAAGCGGCTACGTCATCAATTCCCGGGACATCACCGAGCGCGTCCGGCTTCAGGAACAGTTGCGGCACTCCCAAAAGATGGACGCCATGGGCCGGCTGGCGGGCGGCGTGGCCCATGACTTCAACAACTTGCTGATGGCCATCGGCGGCTACACCCAGATGATCCTCGCGGACCTGACGCCTAACGCGCCCCATTTTCAGGAACTGACGCAAATCAACCTTGCGACGGAAAAGGCCGCCAACTTGGTCCGTCAATTGCTGCTGTTCAGCCGCCGCGAGAGCGGCTCCGCCAGGCGGATCAACCCGAACGAAGTGATCGCGGAGATGTCCCGCCTCATCGGCCGGGTCATCGGCGAGGCGATATCCGTGGAGACCCAGCTTGAGGAAGGGTTGCCCACGGTGGAAGTGGACACCGGCAGCTTCGAGCAGATCCTGATGAACCTTGCGGTGAACGCCCGGGACGCCATGGACGGCGAAGGCCGTCTGACAATCTCCACGGGTGTGACAGAAGTAGCCGGGGAACAGGCGCGCGATGGCGCGCCCGTTGCGCCGGGGGCCTACGTGCGGATAACGATGCGGGACACGGGCTGCGGGATGGACGCCGATACGGCGGAGCGCATATTCGAGCCCTTCTTCACCACCAAACCCGCGGGCGCGGGAACGGGCCTCGGCCTGTCCACCGTGTACGGCGTCATTCAACAGTGCGGCGGCTTCGTAGACGTGGAAACGGCGCCTGGAGGGGGAACCGCGTTCCACATTTGTTTCCCGGCGGGCGAGCGCCCCGCGGCCCCTGCCGAAACGCCCCCAGCGGCGAAGGAGAAAGAGCGCGTGCACATTCCCATGGGACAGGGGGAGACACTGCTCCTCGTAGAGGACGACGACCAGTTGCGTAAGCTCGTCTCCGCCGCCCTGGACAACATGGGCTATTCCGTTCTCGCCGCGGGGAAACCCAGCGAGGCCGTTGATGTATTCAGGAAGAACCGGGACACGATAGATCTACTTGTGACGGACATTATCATGCCGGAGACCCCGGGCAACGTCCTCTATGAAAAGTTGCGCGGAGAAGCTCCGGGGCTTAGGGCGGTGTTTCTCAGTGGATACACGGGCGACACGTTGCCGGGAAGCGACGGGACAGACATCGCGGTTCCCGTCTTGCAAAAGCCCTTCCGCTTTCATGAACTGGGACAGACCATTCGGGATGTCCTGGACGACTGACAGGGATCACGGACTTGATGAAGGACCGGGCCGATGGCTGGTGAACGCGTATTAGTGGTGGATGACGATCCGGGAGTCCGCAATCAGGTCCGGTCGATTCTTGCCCACAATGGTTTCACGGTGCTTACCGCGGCCAGCGGGCCCGAAGCCTTGCAGACGGTGGACGCCGCCCAGCCCGCCCTGGTGGTTCTCGATATCACCTTGTCCGGCGAGGATTTCTCCTCCATGGAGCCTCCGATGGACGGCATCGAGGTGCTGCGCCGCCTCCGGAGCCGGCCCGGCTTGTGCGTCCTCATGTTGAGCAGCACCGGCGCGGAGATCGTGAAAGTCCTCGCCTTGAGCATTGGGGCCGACGACTACCTGACGAAACCTTTCAGCGGCGAAGAGTTGGCCGCCCGCGTCAAGGCGATCCTGCGGCGGCGCGCCCTTGGAGACGCCCCCTCGGAGGGCCCGCCCCTGGTGTTTGGCGCCCTCCGGATCGACCAAGGGGCGCGGCAGGCATGGCGCGGTCAAAGTCTTCTCGACTTGACCCCCACCGAGTATGGCCTGCTCGTGGCTTTGGCTCGAAACCCGGGCCGCGTGCTAAGCCGGGAGCAACTCATGGAGCAGGCGTGGCCCCGTGGCGGCGCCAGCGACGAACGGACCGTGGACGTCCACATCGGGCGGCTGCGCAAGAAGCTCGAGGCCGATCCGGACGCTCCCCAGTTCATCACGACGGTTCGCGGCGCGGGTTACCGCTTGGAACGGGAGTAGGCATGATCGACATGGCCCGGGTGGGCGTGATCGGAGCCGGGCGCGCCGCCGCCGGACGCTGCCGGCGGATACAGGAGACCGGCCGGGCCCGCGTGGCGGCCGTGGCGGATCCCGCCGAGGAGGCGACGGACCGGCTGGGCGCCGAGTGCGGCGACCAAGCACCCGTAGCCGTGTACCGCGACTACGCCGCCATGCTCGCCGAAGAAACGTTGGACGCCTGCCTGGTCGCTTCGCCCCCCAAGCTTCAGGAAGAACATGTGACGGCCGCGCTGGAAGCTGGGCTCCATGTCCTGTGCGAGCGGCCCATGGGCTGTTCCGCCGAAGGCGCGCGGCGCCTCATCGCCAAGGCCCGCGAACAGGATCGCGTCCTCATGGCGGCCCGGCCGCGCCATCATGAGCCCGCTTTCCGGTACATGCGCGCCCAACTGCTACAGGGCGCCGTCGGGCCGGTCCAGTTCATCCACGCCATCCACTGCCAGGATTGGCTGCACATGACCCGCGGCACGTGGCGGCACGATCCGGAACTGTCCGGCGGCGGCCAGCTCTTGGACGCCGGGAACTGCTTCCTGGAGTGCGCGTCCTGGGCCGTGAACAGCAGGGTGGCGAGCGTCTGCGCCCGGATCGAACGCTTCGACATTCCGGTGGATGTGAATACGGCCCTGTCCCTGACGTTCGCCAATGGGGCCCTGGGGTCCATCTCCATCGCCGGCCACGCCCCCGCCTGGCATGAGGATCTCGCCGTGATCGGCGGGGAAGGCGCGCTCCACCTCCGCCACGGCGTGGGCCTGATCCAGCATGATGCCCGGGGCGCCCAGATTGCGCCGGACTTGCCCAGGTACGACGGCTGTCCCGCGAGCGCCTTCGTCCAAGCCATCACCGGCGGAGACGCGCCGGAACCCGCCTTGGAATGGAGCGTCCACGCGCTGGAGGTCGTGGAGGCCGCGTTGGAGTCGGCCGAGACCGGGCGCCACGTGGAGATCTGAAGCGCCGCTCCGCTGGGAACATGGATCAGGGAATGAAGCTGACCTTGCTGTTCAGACTGGCGATCCACGCGGCGATAAGATCGGACGCGTGCTTCACATCGCCAAGGTTCACCATCTCCACGGGGGAATGCATGTACCGGTTCGGAATCCCCACAAGTCCCGTCGCCACGCCGCCCCGGCTGAGCTGCATCGCGTTGGCGTCCGTGCCCGTGGCCCGCGGCTCCGCGGACATCTGATAGGGGATCTTTTCCTTCTTCGCCGCATCCGCGAGGCCTTTCGCGACGACAGGATTGATGTTACAGCCCCGGGCGAGAATTGGGCCGCCGCCGAGGGTTGTGGCGCCGTAGCGCTTGTTGTCGCAGTTCGGGTGATCCGTGGCGTGGCTGACGTCCACCGCGATGCCCGCGTCGGGTTCGCAACTGTACGCGGCGGTCGCGGCGCCGCGCAGGCCCACCTCCTCCTGCACCGTGGTGACACAGTAGACGGCGCAGGTCGGCTTCTTCTTGGCGAGAAGACGCAAGGCCTCGATGACGACGAAAGCGCCGATACGGTCGTCCAGCGCGCGGGCGCAGACGTTGTCATTGCGCAACTGGGTGAATCCCACGTCGAGGGTGACGGGATCGCCCACGGCGGCGGCCTTTTGCGCATCCGCCTTGTCCTTCGCGCCGATGTCCACCCACAGTTCGTGCATCTTGAGGGGCTTGCCCCGGTCTTCCGGATCGGTGAGATGGATGGCGCGCCGGCCGATGACGCCGCTGACGTCCCCGCCCTCTCCATGCACCACCACCCGTTGGCCGTCCAGGATCGACGCATCCACGCCGCCGATGGGCGCCACGGACATGAACCCGTTGTCGTCGATGTGATTGACCATGAGGCCGATTTCATCCACGTGGCCCGCGAGCATGATGCGCGGCTTGCCCTTGGGATTCAGGACCGCGAACTGATTGCCGTGAACGTCCTTGTAGACCTCATCGGCGTGCTTCTCCACATAGTCCTTGCAAACCCGCTGTATATCCGCCTCGAACCCCGAGGGACTCGGCGTCGTGACCAGTTTCTTGAGGAATTCCAGGGATTCCTTCCGCATGCGATCCATTCTCCTCCGTTGGCGCCTGGGTTATTGCGCGGAACAGGGCGGGAGCGCCGACCGCCGCCCCTTGCGTGGCGCGCATCATAACAGACGGGAAAAGGCGCCGTCACCGGGCCAAAGGGGCCGGCGGGGGCGTTAGTCCGTGGGACCGCTTGGCGTCCACAAGTGGATGGCGGGCAGCTCGCGGTAGTGCTCGTTGTAGTCGAGGCCATAGCCGACCACGAATTCCCCGCCGATGGTGAAGCCGGTGTACCCGTCCCGCAACTCGCAGACGCGCCCGGACGGCTTGTCCAGCAGGGCGCAGTACGCGAGGGAGGCCGGACCTTCCGCCTCCACGCGATCGAGGATGGCGGCGGTCGTGCGGCCAGTGTCGAGGATGTCCTCGATCACCAAGACGTCCTGCCCGGCGAGGGAGCGCTCTGGCCAGACGGTAATCTCGACGGCGCCCGCCGAGCGCCGGCCCGTATAGCTCCGCGCCCGAACGAATTCTAGCCGCGCCGGCGTCGCCAAGTGGCGAATGAGGTCCGCCGCGAAAATGGCGGCGCCTTTCAGCACCACGAGGACCAAGATGTCGCGGTGAGCATAATCCCGCGAAATGGCGGCGGCCAATTCCACGACGCGCTTCGCGATGGCGTCCGCGGTGATGAGGGGCTCCTTACTCAATCCCATCATCCACCTCAATGACCATGGCCTCGCGGGTTTGCGCGGTGACCGCGAAGGGCTGAGCGGGCGCCCGGCCGACGAGCCAGGCGATGCGGCCGTCCTCGGCCAACACGGCGAGCTGCCGTTCCCGTTCGCTCCAGGGCGCGCCCAGACTCGATAGATAATCCTTGATCTTTTTGCTCCCCGTCATGCCCAAGGGTTGGAACCGGTCGCCAGGCCGCCAAATCCGCACGGACAGATGAGCGCCCAGAGCGGCGCTATCGAAGACTTGGCGGCGGACGCTGCAAAAAGCCCTGGGATCCGCCGGCGGCGTCTCTAGCCGCGCGGCGCGAAGCCGCAAGCCCGCGATGCGCGCCTCACCCGGAACGGCCAACGGCGCCGGGTCCGCAGGGGGCGGCGACGCGTGTTCGGCCCGCCACTCCGTGAAGCGGGCGGTGTTGTGAAGGAGCACGCCGTCCCCAAGGGTCAGCGACTGGCCGGAGCGGCCTTCGGTGACGAAACGGCGGGCCTCCTCTACGGCCTCGAAGCCCGCATCGCCGCCCCGCCGGTGCATCCATGCGGCCACGGCGCGGCGCTGCAACGCGGCATGGCCCCGGGCGAAGGCGCGCCGGTCCCAGAGGCCGTCCCCGGCGGCGCACCGCTCCAGGAAGGCGGCCGTCTGCGCCGCGAGAAAGTTGTCTTCTTCCTCCGCGATAGCCGCGTGGCGCAACAAAGCGGCGTCAACGCCCGGGTTGTACGCCTGGCGCAGGCGGGGCAGGAGATCGTGGCGGATCGCGTTCCGTAGGTGCTTGATATCGGAATTGCTGTGATCCCGCCGGAATTCGAGCTGCCTCGCCTGGAGGTACGCCATGATTTCCCCGCGATCGCAGTGGATGAGCGGCCGGATGACGCGGACGCCGTTGATGCGGGTCTCGCCCCGCGCGCCCGCCAAGCCGCCGGGGCCGCAGCCGCGGATGACGCGCCAGAGCACCGTCTCGGCCCGGTCCCCGGCGTGGTGCCCCGTGGCGATGGCGATGGCGCCGGTTTCCCGCGCCACGCCGGCGAGAAAGGCGTAGCGCGCCGCCCGGGCCGCCGCCTCGAAGGACGCTCCGGCCGCGGCGGCTTCCTCGGCCACCGGCCGGCGGCGGAGGTAGAAGGGGACCCCGGCTTTCTGGGCCAAAGCCTCGGCGAAAGCCGCGTCTTGGGCGCTGGCGCCGTTTCGTGTTTCATGGTCGAGGTGCGCGGCAAGCACGGGGACGCCGAGTTCGTGGAGGACATGAAAGAGGCCGACGGAATCCGGGCCGCCCGACAGAGCCACGAGAATGGGGCGGTTCAGCGGCGGGGCGAGACCCCAACGCGACAGCGCCGCCCGCGCCTTATCAACGCACGACGCCGCAGAAGGTTCCGCTGGGTTCATGTCCGTATCCACCGTGCCGGTTCTAGACGCGCGCACTACTCGAAAGCGTAGCGGTCATTGTACCAAGGTTCGGCGGAGTTGGAGTACCCACGGACCTCCCAGAATCCCTTGCGCTCTTCGGAAAGGAACAGGATCTCCTTGATCCATTTCGCCCCCTTCCAAGCGTACTTGCGCGGGACGACCACCCGAACGGGGCCGCCATGCTCATAAGGCAAGGGCTCGCCGTCCCAGCCGTGAACCAGGAGCACGTCTTCGTCAAGGGCCTCTTCCAAACGCAGGTTCGTGGTGTACCCGTCATAGGCCGTGAAGAAAACATGCGCGACATCGGTGTGAGGCTGCGCCAGCTCCGCGACCGTCCGAAGCGGGACGCCCCGCCACAGGTTGTCCATGCGGCTCCAATGGGTCACGCAGTGGAAATCGGAAACGTCCTCGGCCTGCGGCAGCGCCAGCAGCCCGTCCCAGTTCAGGTCAAAGCTGTTCGCCGTCTCGCCGCCGACATTGAGAATCCAATTCGCCTTCGTCACGGCGGGACGCACGCCCAAGTCCAGCACTGGCCACTTCTCCACGGCGCGCTGGCCCGGGGGCAGCTTCGGCATGCCGTGACGGTTGGGTTCGCCGCTGCCCTGGACGCGCCGGGCGGGCGGCTGGTCTCCGCTGAGCCGCGCTTCCGCGGCCCGGCGCGTTTTGTGATTAATCAATGATTCTTTCATGGCTGCGCAGATCCCCGGCAGTATGGGTGCGGCCGCGTTTTCGAGGGCTCATGGAATCCTGCGCGCGCCCGCTCCGGAAGGGTTTTCACGAGGGAAAACACGGCGGCGGCGGCGGTATTCCCCATTGCGGCGCCGGGGGGAATCGTGGGTTCGCGGCGTCGTTCCGCCCTTTGACAAAGGCGCTTGATCCCATTTTCGCGTCATTCCATGCCGAATGTGGTTCGAGTGACGCGACGCTAAGTCGTCTTGACACAAATTCGCGTCGAAGGAACGCAAGTTTGTGGACCTTGACGCACATTCGAGTGAACCATACCACAAGTTGTTGGGGATAGTTGCAATTGCTGCCCCAATATGCTTAGATTGGATCTAGCTATGATGTATTCAGCGGAACAAAAGAATCAGAAAGAGCTGCTTACTGACCTCTTCGCCTCCCGGGCGCGGGCGGCCATCGTCCGTCTGTTCATGCTGGACCCCGGCCGCGCCTATTATCAGCGCCAGATAGAGGCCGTTACGGGCCTGGCCATCCGCGCGGTCCAGCGTGAATTGGATCGGCTCGCGGGCATGGCGCTCCTATACCGGCGCCAGGAGGGGAACCGGACGTATTATCAGCCCGACCGGGACTTCCCCCTCTTCGCCGAGCTCCGCGCCATGGTGTTGAAGACGGGAAGCAGCGCGGACCGTCTCCGGGCCGCCTTGGCCGTGGACGAGTCGGTGCGCCAGGCCTTTCTCAACGAGCGCCTGGGCCAGGCGTTGGCCGTCACGGCGCCAGGCCGCCGCTCCAAAGCAACGGAGGTCGAGCCGTACACGGTGCAAACCATGAGCAGCAACGAGTTTGTCAAGACGCTAAAGAGCCAGCCAGACACGCTCGCGCCGTTTCTGCGGGACGGCGTGGACTTGCTGGGGAGGCGGGACGACGTGATCTGGCGGCATATCGCAACGGCGGGGTTCAACGTGCACAAAGGAAAGGGCGTGGCCTGACATGGGAGCCTCAAGAGATCTGGAAAAACTAAGCCAATCCTGGTGGGACAAGCTGGCGGGCGCGGGACGGCCGGACCAGGAACGCGCCGCCCGCAAGTTCATGGCGTTGCTGGGCTGGAAGGACGCCGCCTGCTTGACGGGTGAAGGCGAGGAAGGCCCGGCGGGCGCGCTGGGCTTCCAAGTGACGGCGGGCGGCCGCACGCTCGTTCTGTATTTCGTGAAGCCGGGCGCCTTGGATCCCCCCGGCGCGGTCATCGATCAAGGGCTGGACTTCTGCCTGGCCACGCGGCGTCTCACCGCCGCGGCGTACCGGCACAAGGCCGACTACACCTTCGTGACGGATCTCGTCCGGTCCTACCTCTACGAAATGCGCACGGAGGAATTGCTCCTCAGCGCGAATTCCTTCGAGGAGTTTCAAGCGGAGATCGCCCCGGTGCTGCAACGCCGCGAGGCGGGCCAGGGCGCGCTGGACGAGTTGCGCCGGCAACCCCGCAGCTACGTGGCGCGCCAACTCCGCGAGTGGGTGGGGCAGTGGTGCACGCTGTTGGCCGAAGAGACCGGGCAAAGCGAGCAGGCCGCCGCGCTCGCGCTGGACCGGCTCTTGGTCCTGCGCTACCTCCACGAACACGACATCCTCCGGCATTCCGGCTGGCGTCTGCGCAAGCGCTTCGCCGATATCGTCGGCGCCGCCATGGCGGGGCGCTTCCGCGGAACCGGCAAGGCCTTCACCGGCTTGTGCCACGACATCTACTTCGACTGGAAGGCGGACATCTTCGCGCCCTTGCCCAGCCTGGACGACGGCCTGGAGCATGACGCGCTGGCCGGACCACTCCTCGGCGAACTCGGCCTCATCGCCCGGGGCAAGTTCAAGCCGGACACCATCCTGGAGAGCTTCAACTTCGGCGCGGCCGACGAGAAGGCCCGGGTCCGCATGATCCCCGAGGAAGACCACGACCGGCGCGCCGCCCTCAACAAAGTCACGCCGGCCGGCCTTGACAAGCTCCACTTTGAGGTGGACATTCAGGACGAAGGCTACCGCGCCGTGCTCCATTGGTACGACGCCCTTGTGCAGGCCTACCGGCAGGCGGCCAAGGCTTGGAAGGCGCAAGAGCAGCGGAATGACGGCAACGGGGAAGATAAAGACATCGACCTCTTTGCCTGGTCCGAGCAAGACGCCAAGCGGCCCGCCGCGCTGCAAGCGCCCTTGGAGCACGCTATTGAGCAAGGCCTCACCATCTACTACGCGTCGCCCCGGCAACTCCGCATCGCCCGGGTGATCCTCTATCTGCATGTCATCACGCGCTTCGAGCAGGAAGGATGCCGGTTTACGCGCTTTCCCCGGTTGGAGGCCAGCCTGAAGCGGCGTCCGAAGACATACCAGCGCGCCGGCAGCCGGGAGCAAGCCGGCGCGTACAGTCAGAGTGGGCAGTGGGGAGCTATGTAGCGGGCGCGGGCGCTTCTTCGTCCACGGCGGAACTGTCTGTCCAAGGGGCGTCGCCAGACGCCAGACCGCCGCGCCAACGAACGGGTTGCTCTATCGCGGCGCCAGGGGGTGCCTCGGCGCGGATGACGTACCCGCTCGGTGTGCGCAGGTAGCGCAAGGAGCCGCCCGTGATGGGGTCTTCGGGCAACGCGGCCCGAGGGCCCTCCAGGTCGTCCAGCCGGTCCGGATAACCTCCCGTCTCGTGACGGTGCGCCTCGATGGCGAGGATGATCGGCGTCAGGCGGCCGATGAGTTCACGCGCCGCGTGTGCGGCGTGAAGTTCGCTGATCGTGTTCAGCATGCCCCGGGTTTCCACTGCGGTGCTGCTCGACGTGTCCCGCAGCGCCTCCAAGGCCGGCCTGGCCTCCCAGGGCTGCTGCCGCAGAACAGGCATGGCGTGGGTCGCGAAGGTGTAGATGTCGTACGCGAACATCTCGCCCAAGGCGTGGCCCAACTGTTCGAGGGGGTAGTGGCGCAATGCAAAGGAGGCCTCCGCGTGCAGCGTGCGGATGAGGGGATCGGCGGAGGCGCGCGCCTCCATGCGCCGCGCGAGCTTGTCCCGTTCCGCCTTCGGCGGCGGCGCGGCATGGAGCACCAAGCCCAGCGCTTCGTCGGCCATGGCTTGGATGGCCAACGCGTGCTCTTGGGCGGCGAAGATTGGCTCTTCCGCCAACCCAGCGGCGAGTTCATACACCGCGAACAACCCTTGGAAGGCCTCCGCGGCGTAGCCCGCCTCGGCCCAGGCCACGGCCCGCACCGCCAGCAACCCCGCCACGCCTTGAACGCGGTCCAGCCCGTCCCATTCCGCTAGGGAGACGCCCCGGACGGGGTCCAACGCCGCCGCGCACAGGCCCAGCGCCGCCCATTCCGAGAATTGCGCCAGGAAAGGATCCGTCCGCGCGTAGGCCAGCAGCGTGGCCCGTAGGTCCTGGGCCGGAGCAATGCCCATGGACGGGCCCATGGCGCCGGACAACGCCTCCGCGGCGGAAGGCTCCGTGGCGAGGCGGCCCCGGTTCTCTAGGAACGCCGTCGCCAAGTCCGGCAAGCTCTCCCGCGCCGGGTCGAGCCATTCCGTCAGGGCTTCGGCGCAATCCCAATCCGCGTCCAACCCCGCCGCGCGCCGCCGTCTGTCCATAGCGGCGCGGCGCTGGTCCGCTTCTTCCAAGTACTCGGCCTGCGCCGCCGCGATCTCCTTGGCGAAGAGCTCGTCGGAGGGGCGCGTCGGCAGCGCGGCCCACCAGAACACGGCGGAGACCACCATCGCCGCAAGTATCAGCAAGGCCCACCGCGCCATCGTGCCTCCCTCCTCCCCCTGCGTTTCGTGAGCCGCGGAGCCGCCCGTCCAGGCGGCCCAACACGCTGGCCGGTCGCTAACCCGTGCTCACACGCTCCACGGCGGCGGTGAAGGTCGCCTCGGGCGAGGCGGGAATCTCCACCTCCACCGGCGTCTCGGTAATGACCTGAATCACCATCGCGTCATCCGGCGGGGGAACCACCGGGATCACGATGGACACCTGCTCGGGATAGGATTTCATAATCCGCACCCGGGGTTCGCCCACTTGGTAGCCGCCCGTCGGGAACGTGAACTGGCCGGCGAAACGCCAGGCGCCGCCCTCCGTCTCCGGCGTGGTCAACATCCCCTCGAAATCCCAGGGGCCCGTCACGGCGTAACCCGCGCCGTCGTCCAAGGCCGTCAGCTCCATGGGCTCCAAGTTGTCCCCCTCCGTCTCCAGGGCGTCGGGCGCTTCCACTTCCGTCAGCGCCGCTCCGCTCCCGTCCGCCACGTCCGTTGAGTCTCCACTCGTGTCGTTACGCGCCGCGCACGCTGTTAGAGCGGCCACGAGCGCCGCCGCGCACGCGAGCCGCGAGGGCCCAAGCATCGTCCGAGTCCTCCTGTTTCAATCTTCGGGTTACACTGCCGCTCTCCTCCGTTAAGCCTACCACACCAACGATGCCGGGCGAACGCGCCGCCCTAGAAGCGGATATCGTCGATGTGCGGATAGGGCGGCGGCTGGGGAACCTCCACGGGCTCCTCTTCTAGCTTGTCCAACAGGTATTCAATGGCGGCGTCCAGTTGCGCGTCCTCGCCCTTGAACGTCGCGTGGGGCAAATTGTCCACGGTGATGTCGGGCTCGACCCCGTGGCGCTCGATGATCCATTCGCCATCCTCGGAATAGACGCCCATGTGGGGAGCCAAGGCGTTGCCGCCGTCGCTGAGCACGGTCTGCCCTGCGGCGATCCAAATATAGCCGCCCCACGTGCGCGTGCCGATGACCGTGCCGAGCCCGAGGCGCTGGAAGCCCTCGGTGAAGCCTTCGCCGTTCGACGAGGTGGTCTCGTCCACGAGGACCACGGTGTGGCCGCGGAAGGCGTACTGCATGTTCCAGGATGGCTCCATGGCCCGCTCTTGGTGGTAGGACCACGCCTCCCGCAATAGCTTGCCAAGGATGATGCTGTCGATGTTGCCGCCCCGGTTCGCGCGCATGTCGATGATGATGCCCTCGCGGTTGAACACGGGGTAGAACTCCCGGTACCACTCGCCCAGGTTAGCGCCGCCCATCGCGCTCAGATGGATGTAGCCCAGGCGGTTGTCCGACGCCTCCTCCACGGCGACGCGGCGGCTGTACTTCCAGTCCCGGTACCGCAAGAGGCTCTCGTTGGTGGTGGGCCTGACGATGCGCTCCCGGGTTTCTCCGTTCCCATCCGCCCCGCCCAGCTCCAGCAGAACCTGCTGGCCTTGCTGATTCCGTAGCAACTCGTTGGGGTGGCGCGCGCTCAAGGTGGACGTCCCGTTGATGGCCGTGATCACCTCCCCTTCTTCAATGTCCAGCCCAGGCTCCCGCAACGGGCCGAACCATTCGGGATAGTCGGGATCCGCCTCGTAGATCCGCGCGATCCGGTATCCGCTCGCGTCCTCGTCGCGCTCCAGATAAGCGCCCAATGTGGCCACGGACACGCCGTCGGTGTCCCGGCGGATGTCGCCGCCATAGGCGTTGATATGCAAGGCGGAGAGTTCGGCCATGAGCATGCTGATGACCTCGTTGAGCTCCTCCCGCGTGGTGACGCGGTCCACAAGGGGAAGGTATTTGTCCCGTTTCGCCTCCCAATC
>SLHB01000399.1 GCA_007136375.1 Candidatus Hydrogenedentota bacterium | reverse complement strand
TGGCACGCGAGCTGGGTTTAGAACGTCGTGAGACAGTTCGGTCCCTATCCGTCGCGGGCGTAGGAGATTTGAGGGAAGCTGCCCCTAGTACGAGAGGACCGGGGTGGACGAACCTAGGGTGTTCCGGTTGTCACGCCAGTGGCATCGCCGGGTAGCCATGTTCGGAAGGGATAAGCGCTGAAAGCATCTAAGCGCGAAGCCCCTCCCAAGATAAGATCTCCCCGGACCTTCGGGTCCCTGAAGAGCCCTGGAAGACTACCAGGTTGATAGGCTGGAGGTGTAAGCTCAGCGATGGGTTTAGCTGACCAGTACTAATAGCTCGTGAGGCTTGGCCTATTTTATGCGCTGCGTTCGCGCGGCGCCGCACTGATACCCCAGGTATCAAGAGCGTAATCTGTCGGTTCACCCTTGCATTCTCTGTCAATGTTTTTTTGCCGGTGACTTTAGCGGTGGGGAAACACCCGTGCCCATTCCGAACACGGAAGTTAAGCCCACCAGCGCCTATGGTACTTCCTGGGAAACCGGGTGGGAGAGTTGGTCGTTGCCGGCAGTTAATTGAAAACCGCCCCGGAGCGTTCCAAGCGGACGCTTCGGGGCGGTTTTTTGTGTTTGCTAGGGGGTGGTGGAGGGGCGAGGAAGGCGGGAGGAGTGTCAGCTGCGCGGGGCCTATTCCTCCTTGGTCCAGATCTGACGGTTAATCAGCGCGATGTAATCCGACCACGGCCGCTCCTTGTCTTTGGTCTCGGCGATGACGCGGCCGAAGGCGTTGGTCTGCGCGCTCAGGTTGTCGCACTGAAAGAGCACCAAGGCTTCCATCGTCTTGGGCACAACGGGCGAGCCGTTTTCGAGTTCGCCGTGGTGGGACAGGATGCAGTGGAGGAGATGGAGTCGCAGGTTCTCCGGAAAGTCGTCGATGGCGCGGATGCGTTCGTTGACCATGTCCATGCCGATGGCGAGATGGCCCAAGAGTTTGCCCGGGCTGGTGTAGTTGACGTTGATGCCGTGGGAAAGCTCGTCGAGCTTGCCAATGTCGTGGAGCACGACCGCCGTGAGGAGCAAGTCGCGGTCGAGGTGGGGGAAAAGCTCGCACATGGTTTCGCAGATGCGGGCCATCTCGTAGCAGTGCTCCACGAGCCCGCCTTGATAGGCGTGGTGCCAGCGTTTGCCGGCGACGGCGCGCGTGAAATTCTCCACAAAGGCGTCGTCCTGGAGGAACAGGTCGAGGAGGCGGCGCAGGTGAGGGTTGGCGACGGTTTGCGCCATGCGCTCCAACTCCGCGTAGAGCTGGGAGGCGTTCTCGGCGACATGGATGAGGCTCGCCACGTCATACTCGCCTTCACGTAACGGCAAGACCTGGTCGACCCGGATTTGCAGCCGGTCCTGATACGTGGTGACGGCGCCGCGCACGTTGACCACGTCCCCAACATCAAACATGCGGGCCACGCTCGGCGCGTTTTGCCAGAGGATCCCGCCAATTTCGCCCGTCCGGTCCTTGAAGACCATGCCCAGGAATTTTCCGCCGGACTGCTGGTCGCGGAGGTCCTTGCGGACGGCGACAAAGTAGTCGTTCACCACGTCGCCATCTTGCAGCGATTCGACAAACTGCTGTTTCATGAAGGTCTCCGTAAGGTCTCCGTCCTGGGGGCGCCAAGAAGGCGGGATCGCGTGAATAGAATCGCCTGCCGCGGCGCTAGAGCGGAAAGGCGGCGCGGCGGACGCGCGCGTAGAGTACCGTTTGGCGGGGCTGGGATGCAAACGCGGCGCCGCATACGTCTTGTGTTCTTTGTTGCGCGCGCGTAGAATCCGAAGCCATGCATGAGCTTCAGGCATGGGGCGTCGTGGCGGGCCGCGTGTGCAAGTACTTGGCTTCGCGCGCGGGCTTGGCGGCGGCGCCGGAGTTCAAGGCGATCTTGCCCGAACTGATGGTGGTTTTCGGGCGCGTGCTCCGTTGGGAGAAGCGCCTCGCCGTTCTTGGCGCCGACCAGTGCCCCGCCCAGGGGCCCGCCGTGTTCGCCGCGAACCACGGCGCCCTGGACGACCCTTTCGTCATGTTTCGCGCCATCTATCTCGCCAGCGGCGAGAACATTCTCGCGCAAGCCATGATGCGGAAAGGTTTGTTTACGAAGAGCGCGCTCGCGTCAAAGGTGCTGGATTTCGACGAACTCATGCGGCGTTTCGGGGCGTTGCAGATCGACCGTGACCGCGTCAGTTGGAGCGAGATGCGCCCCTTCGTGGACCTGCTGGCCGAAGGCCGAAGCTTTATGATCTACCCCGGCCGGACGCGGACCCGCTCCGGCGTGTTCTTCGAATACCGCGGCGCTTTCAGCGAGCCCGGCGCGGTCTCCTTCTTCCTGGCCCAGGCGCAGCGGCGCGTGTCCGGTCCGCCCGTGCCCGCCGCGCCCCTGGCGCGGACGTACAACCCCGTGAGCCGCCGCTCGGCCATTGCGTTCGGCCCCCCGCTCCACCTTTCCGCGGAAGGCGGCCGCGGCGCCCAACGCGCGCTGGATTACGCCCTGGCCGAGGCCATGGGCGATCTCGTGGAGATCAACGCCGCCCAACTCGCGGCCGCGCTGCTCCACAACCGCTGTTTGCGCGGCCCGGGCAACGTTTCTATCGCCGCGTTGTCCGCCGCGATGAACGACATAGTCCGCCGCGTTCCGGATCGCCACGTCGACCCCGCCCTGCGCGACAGTCCGGAACACGAACTGCGCGAGACGCTGCGCTATTTCCAGAAGCGCCTGATGATCCGCCTCCGCCCTGGCGAGGTGCGCCCCCGCCGCGACGCCGTTCTCGCCACACCCCCCCTAGACAAGCACTACCGCAAGCGAAATCCCGTGAAATACCTCGCCAACCAACTCCTCCACCTGCCCGACGTCACGGCCGCCATCGAAGACGCCGCCCTGTGAATTGGGAGGGAACCCCCGGTTCAGCCCCTGTTCACAAAAGTCTCCGCTGAAGCCTGTCCCTGCGAAAGCGAAGGACTTGGCGAGATGTTTGCCCACGAAAGGATACGGAAGAGCACGAACTGGGCATCACTTCAGTGTGGTTGATTCGATGGGGCGTTCGAGCTTGGGGCCATTCACTGTACGTGTTCTCAGGTTGTAGACGGTTTCGTGGCTCGATTTTCCTTGCGCCGACATCGTGACGCCTGTTGCGGCGCCGTGGTATCATTGCGGCCGGAGATATGCGGGGGAAAGGAGGGCCAGGCGTAGACGTGGATCGGAATGAACTGTACCGGGACATCATCGCGGATGTGCGCACGTTGTTGAAGGCGCGCACCCACCCGCGGCGGCGCACTATCGCCCTTTCGCCGGAGGCGGCCGCGTGGCTGCAAGCGATCCCCGGCCCATCAACGGTGGACACGGCGTCCGCTCCCGCGCCGGCCGCGCCGGAGCCCGGACCCGCTACCCTCGGGAAGGCGCCAACCGCGGCTCCCGTGGATGGGCCGGATGATCGAGAGGCGGCGCTGGCGGAAGCGGCCCGCCGGGTAAGCGCATGCACGAAGTGCGCCCTTTGTGAGACCCGCACCCAGACGGTCTTTAGCGATGGAAGCCCTTGGGCTCGGCTGGCGTTCGTGGGAGAGGCCCCCGGGGCTGACGAGGACCGTCAGGGCACGCCTTTTGTTGGACGGGCGGGTCAATTGTTGACGGACATCATCACGAAGGGGATGCGAATCCATCGGAGCGAGGTTTATATTTGCAACGTGTTGAAATGCCGGCCGCCGGGCAACAGGGACCCGCAGCCGGAGGAGATCGCTTCGTGCGAGCCCTACCTGCGGGAGCAGTTGCGGCTGGTGCAACCGGAGGTGATTTGCGCCTTGGGCTCCTTCGCCGCCCGCTTTCTCACGGGGTTGGATCTTCCCTTGGGCCGGCTTCGCGGATCTTGGCGCGAATACGAGGGCATTCCCGTTCGGGTGACGTATCACCCGTCCTACTTGCTGCGAAACCCATCGGCGAAGAAGCAGGCCTGGGAAGACATCCAGGAAATCATGCGGCGCTTGCAACTGCCCATCCAGGGATGACGTCTCCGCCGCGCAATCACGGCCGCGCTGGGCGCCTATGAACGCGACCTCCACACCTCAAGAAGCCGTCCGCTGGCGCCATTCGATGATCGTGCGGGTCATCGCGCTGTGCGGCGTCCTTCTTATGTGCCTTTTCGGGTCGGTGTATGTGCTCATTCATCAATATCATCGCCAAGTGGTCTATGAGATGGAGGCGCAGACCCGGGAGATGGCGCAGCAGGTGGTGGTGCATCTGGAGCAAGATCCCGACATCGGGCGGCCCTACCTAGAGGAAGAGGTGAAGCGCCACTATCCGGGCGTGGAAACCATCGAGGTGGATCTCAACCCGCCGCCCACGGAGACGGGCCCGGTCCGTGTGGTCTTGGAAGTCTCCGAAGGCGGTCAGCTCATGATGGTGGCGCGGCACGCCTTCGTGTGGGGGGACAGCCCCGTCCTTTTGACGACCCGCGTCCCCATGGGCACCCGCGCGGAGGTCATCCAGGCCTTCAAGAACAAGTATCTCCTGGCGCTAACGGCCCTGTTTATCGTGGCCTTGGGCTTGATGATCTACTTCATCGGACGGATCCTGCGGCCCTTGGGCCTTTTGTCCGAGACCTGCGCCAAGATCAGCGAAGGCGGCCTCGAAAACGTGCCGGTCCACAAGAACGCCGGCGAAGTGCGGGCCCTGGAAGAGACCTTCAACCGCATGGTTGAGTCTCTGCGGGAGAAGGCGTTGGTGGAGAGCAACCTCCGCCAAGCCCAACGCTTGTCGGCCCTGGGCAACCTCGCCGCGGGCATCGCCCACGACATCCGCAACCCCCTCAACGCGATCAAGCTGCTGTCCAGCCACGGCATGGACGCGCGCAAGGACGGGGGCGGTCATGGCGTGAAACAGTTCCAGAGCATCCGCCGCGAGGTGGACCGCCTTGAGAGCATCGTGTCGGGATTCCTGTCGCTGGCGAAGGAAAGCGAAATCAACGCCGCGCCCCATCCCATCGACGATCTCCTGCGCGAGACCGTGCGGCTGGTGCAGAAGGACGCCGAAGGCCGGGGGGTTCGCCTCGTTACGGAGTTGCGCGCGGGCGGCGCGGTCCTCATGGTGGACCCGAAACAATGGACGCGGGCCATTCTCAACGTGCTCATCAACGCCATGGAGGCTTCGCCGCCCGGCGGCCGCGTGCGCATGTTCAGCCGCGTGACGGACCTGGACTGCAAGATCGAGATCCGTGATGACGGCCCCGGCATGGCCGACGATGTGGCGGAGCGCGTCTTTGATCCATACTTCACCACGAAGAGCACAGGCACGGGCCTGGGGCTCTCCATCACGCGGGGCATCATCGAAGAACACGGCGGCGCCATCAGCATCACGGGCTCGGAAGGCCGGGGATGCCAGGTGCTCATCACCATGCCCTTGGAACAACACCAGAAGGCGTCATGACGACAAAGATTCTTATCGCCGAAGACGACGCGGTTCAGCGGGAAATCATCGAGGACATCCTCGCCCAGGGAGGCTACGGCGTGACGGCGGCGGACTCGGGCGAGGCCGCTTTGAAGGCGATGGACGAAGACGCCTTCGAGGTGCTCATTACGGACCTGCGCATGCCGGAAATCGACGGGCTGGAGTTGTTGCGTCGGGCGAAGACGCGCCAACCGGACCTGGAAGTCATTGTCATGACCGCCTACGCCACCATCTCCACGGCGGTGAGCGCCATGAAGGACGGCGCGAGCGACTACCTCGCGAAGCCCTTTGACAAGGACGAGCTTCTCGTCGTCGCGGACAAGGCGGCGGAGCGCGCGAAGCTTCGCCGGGAAAACGCGCAGCTCCGCGAGCTCGTCACCGAATCCGCGTCTCTGGGGAACATCATCGGCGACAGCCCCGCGATGCGCCAGGTGTTTCAGGTGACGCGCCGCGCCGTGGACGTGAACAGCACCGTCCTCATCACGGGCGAATCCGGTACGGGCAAGGAGCTCGTCGCGCGGCACATCCACTTCTCCGGACCGCGCAAGGACAAGCCCTTTGTCGTCGTCAACTGCGCGGCGATTCCCGAGAACCTGGTGGAAAGCGAGCTCTTCGGCCACGAAAAGGGCGCCTTCACCGGGGCCGACGCCAGCCGCCAGGGGAAGTTCGAGATCGCCGACGGCGGCACGCTCTTCCTCGACGAGATCGGCGACATGCGCCTAGAAAGCCAAGCCAAGCTGCTTCGCGTCCTTCAGGACGGGGTGGTCGAGCGCATCGGCGCGGCGGAAAGCCGGCGCGTGGATGTGCGCGTCATCGCGGCGACAAACCAAGATCTTCAGGCGCGTGTGGAGAATGGCGAGTTTCGCGAGGATCTTTACTTCCGGCTGGAGGTGCTGCCCATCCGGGTGCCGCCGCTGCGCGAGCGCCCCAACGATTTACCGAGACTGATAAGTCACTTTCGCGAGAAGCTCGCCGGACGCCTGGGCCGCGAGACGCCGTCGTTCGAACCCGACACCATCGAGGCGATGCGGGCGTACCGGTGGCCGGGCAATGTCCGCGAATTGGAGAACACGCTGGAGCAGCTCTTCATCCTGGCCGACGGCGCCATCATCACGCCCGCCGACTTGCCGACCAAGCTCCGTCAACCCACGGCGGCGGAGAGTGGTTTCCAACTGCCGCCCGGCGGCGTGGTCCTGGAAGATCTCGAACTCGGCCTCATCCGTCAAGCCCTGCGCCGCAGCGGCGGTCAGATCAAGGAAGCGGCCGAGCTGTTGGGCCTTTCCTACAAGACGCTCCAATACCGCCTGAAGAAACACGGCATCGACCCGCGGGAAGAGGGCGAGGGGACGCCGCGCCAAGCGGAGGGGTGATCCCGGCGGCTCGCCAGGGGGAGGAACTGCCCAAGGCAAAGGATCTGACGCTCCTTGGCCGCGGGGCGCGTCACGGCTCCGGGTATAGGCTGTGGTAGGCGGCATAGTTGCCGAGGACGCGGCGGACGAAGTTGTGGGTCTCCTGGAAGGGAATACGGTCCGCGAACTCCTCCGTGGAAATGTTTCCGAACCGATCCCGCCACCGGTCGACGTT
Organism: Candidatus Hydrogenedentota bacterium; assembly: GCA_007136375.1. Lineage (GTDB taxonomy): Bacteria > Hydrogenedentota > Hydrogenedentia > Hydrogenedentales > SLHB01 > SLHB01. The sequence goes on along the minus strand of SLHB01000399.1, from coordinate 2,186 downwards.
GCCGGGGCCGGCGTTGTAGGAGGCGATGGCGTAGACGAGATTGCCGCCGGACCGGTTGATCATACGCCGGATGTAATAGGCGCCGAGCCGCAAGGAGTTGAGCGGATCGTCGAGATTCGCGGTGATGCTTGGGCTCAGCGCGCTTTCCACCTCGGTCATCCATTGGGCGGTGGCGGGCATGAGCTGCATGATGCCGCGCGCGCCGGCGCTGGAGGTAAGTCCTGGCCGGTAGGTGCTTTCCTGCCGCGCGACGGCGAGAATGAGGTACGGATCCAGACCGGTCTCCGCCGCGATCTCTTGAATTAGCTCCCAATAGGCCCGGGGATATTGCACGCGCATGCGCGCCACGCCGCGCCGGCCGCCGTGCATGTCAAAATCATGGAAGCTCGCGAACTGCATGGCCGTGTAAGCCACGCCCGCCTCGCTCAGGACTTGATACGTGAGCGGCGCCTGATCGCTCCCGCCAAGGACGCCAATGAGATCGAGGGCTTCCCACTCCGCCTCATCCCAGCCGTGTTTGCCGAAGAATAACAGCCGTTGATAGCGGGGGCTGCGCTCCACTTCCCGGGGCAGGTCCACGACAGGCGGCGCGTTCACGGCGACAGGCCGCACGAAGGAGTCGCCGCCGCTCACCCGCAGATTGCGCGCGCCCACAACGGCGTCCGCGCCAAGATGGTGGAGCCGCTCGGCGGAGCGGTGGGCGAAGAAGTTGCCGATGTGGTTCCGCGCGGAACGTTCGTAGGCTTCGATGGCGCCCGCTTCATCACCGAGGTCTTCTAACAGACGGCCGCCGCGGAAGAGCCCCTCCGGCGTCTCGGTGGCGTAGGGGTGTTCCTCGTACAGCCGGGCGTAGATTCGCGCGGCCGCCTCCTTGTTGTTCCGCTCCTCCTCGATCTCCGCCGCGGCGAACAGGGCTTCGCGCGCCCGGGGATGTTCTGGAAACGCCGCCGCCAGAGCCAGAAACTGGCGGATCGCCGTCGTGTCGTGGCCCAGACCCCTATAGTGGCGGGCGATCCAATAGGCCGCTTCGCCGGGCGCTTCCGTCTTCGGCATGACTTCCGCCGCGCGGACCGCGAACTCCTGGGCGAGTTGCTCTTCGCTTGTCAGGAGCATGCGCCGAACGAACAGGACCACCGTTTCCGCGCCCAGGGGATCCTCCGGATATTCCTCCAGGGCCTGGCGAAGCATCTCCGCGCCTTCGCTGGTGTTGCCGCTTCCCGCCGTGGTGAGGGCGCCGGCGTACCGCATCGCCCCGGCGTACTCCGGCCGGGACGCCGCCATGGGCGCCGTGTCCAAGAGCGTGTGCGCGGCGGGCGTGTACTCGGCGGAGGCGGCGTAGGCCAGCACGGCCCGGAGCCGGTCCTTTAGCCGGGGCGAGTCCCGCAGCTTGTCCGCGGCTTCGATGCGCGTCTGCCGGGAACCCGTCGTTTCCGCCAACCTGGCGTAGTGATCGAAACCGAGGTGTTCGTGATCCGGGCACCTCAAGAACGCGTCGGCCATCCGCCATTCGTAGCGGTAGAACCACCAAGGCCGGTAGAGCATCGCCGCGACGTCGGCGAAATGCCGGGCGGATTCCGTATAGCGCCGCTGCTCCCAGTACAGGCTGCCCAACAGGGCTTGCGCCATGCGCACCCAGGGCCCTTCGGGGTAGCGGTCGAAGAGTTGGTAGAAGGCGTCCACGGCGGCGTCTTTGTCGCCCGACGCCTGCAAACACACGGCCTTGCGCGCGAGGGCGTAAGGCGCCAGGGGCCCGCCTCCCTCGGCGATGCTGTCATAGGCGGCGATGGCTTCGGCCTGCCGGCCGGCCCGCTCATGACCACGGGCGGAGACGTAGCTTTCGGCGCCGGGCATGGCGTGAGCGGTGGTGGAGAGGAGTATGGAGAGCAAAAGGACGGAGAGCGGCGCGGGGCCCCGGAACGGGGAGGAACAGTGCATCATAGTGCGTTGTATTCCAGGTAGGTTGCGTTGATACAGGGGTTGGCGCTCGCCGGGACATCCGGCCAGCGCCGCCCCTCTATTCTAGCCCGGCCGGAGCGCCATCGCCAAACGAACTCAAGGAAGCGCGGCTTCCCCCTGGGTTCCTATCTTTAAGTGCGACACCCGGCGGACCTGAATCGCCGGGTTAAGCTGAGGATGTGGGACCTACATCCCCCTAAATCCCCTCCCTGCTTTCGCGGGGACAGGCT